>DATIXX010000057.1 GCA_035518095.1 Burkholderiales bacterium
AAGGCGCGGCGCATCGAAAAGCTTTTCCGGGGTTTGCGCTTGCATGCTGTAATTGCCCTTGCTTGCCAGGGTGCCACTCGCGATGATGTGGCTGCTGAAAACGACCATCACCTGCTCCACGTCCATTCCTTTGACATCATAGTCGCCGCTTAGCCCCCACCCGCTATCCCAGTGGATGTCGGCGGTACCTGTTGCCGTGCCCCCATAAAGTCTTGCGCGGATACTGCTCAACTGCATTTCACTGCTTGTCGCCACGCCTTGGGCCTCCAGGGAATCGAACGCGAATTCCGGGCCGATTGGCGATTGCCAACCCCTCGCGCTTAACTTAACCTCGTACTGCCGGTCCTTCCCGGTTACTTCCGCACTCAACTTGCCGTCAGAAGTCTGCAATGAGGCTTGCCGAACTGCTCCGTCCGGCGCCAGGCTGATTATTCCTTGCAACGGCGCCAAGGGAATATTTCGCAGTGCAAGTCTCACGTTTTTAAAGTCGACGCGGCTGATCTGCAGCGCTGGCGTGCCGCCCGTTGCCGTAGTCCACCGCGCAAGCCTGGGGAGTGCGTCCTGATCCAACGCGATGGTATCGACCTGCACATCGCCTAACTGGGTGCTTCCGCCCAGCACCAGATCCAATCCAGGCACGCGCACCGTTTCTATCTTGATATCTTTAAGCGTGCCGATCGTGAAGCCTTCGAGTTTGACTTGTGGGGATGGAAAAAGCGATACATACAGATTATTAATCGAGACGGGTTCATGCAACGTATCGGATGCCAGTTTTTCGATACGCGGAATATAATTATTCAGCGGGATCAACTGAACTAAGCCGACGGCCGCGGCAATAAGCAGTCCAAGTATTAACGCAGCGGGTTTCCAGTTGAACGGCTTCTTGGAGGCTCTCATTTTTTTTGCCGCCTCCCGCTCCTTGGCCTCTTCCTCGGCCTTGGCTTTCGCCTTTGCTACACGCAAGGCCTCTGCGTCCGCCTTGGCTTTTTCTTCTGCCTTGGCTCTTTCCCTGGCCTGGAGCTCCTCCCGTTCCTTGGCTTTTCTTCGTTCTTCCTCTTTTTCAGCCTCTTCCATCCGGCTCGATTTTGCTTTCCCTTCTTTTTTGGCGCTTTCTCGAATGCTTTCCCGGATTTCTGCTTCGGCCTTCGCCCAGGCCGCCTCTTCCGCCTTGGCGCGTGCTTCCTTACGCAATTTTTCCTCGTCTTGAGGTTTGACCGGTGCGCCTTCTCCAGCTCCAAGCTGCGCCTGGATTTCTGCTTGCATGCGTCTTTCTGCTTCGATTTTCGATCTCGCCTCGGTTTCTTCTCTTGCTTTCATTTCCGCCTTGGTTTTGGTCTCGGCCTCTCTCCTGTTCCGGGCTTCTGCCTCTATTTTGGATTTAGCTTCGTGCTCGTACTTAGCGGCTTCGATTTTCGATCTAGCCTCGGCGTCTTCTCTTGCTTTCATTTCTGCCTTGGCTTTGGTCTCGGCGTCTCTCTTGATTTGGGCGTCTGCCTCTATTTTAGCTTTGGCTTCCTGCTCATACTTAGCTGCTAGAGCGGCCTCCTCCTTTTTTCTACGTGCTTCGGCCTCGGCTTTTTCTTCAGCTTCTTTCCGTGCCCTGGCCTCGGCCTCGACTTTCGCGCGGGCTTCAGCCGCGGCCTTGGCTTTGGCCTCTGCTTCGAGGCGCGCCTTGGCTGCGGCCTCTTCTTTTGCTCTTACTTCCGCCGTCGCCCTGGCCTCCGCTTCAGCCCTTGCCTTAGCGTCGGCCTCTGCCTTTGCTTTGGCTTCGGCTTCCGACTTTGCTTTCGCTTCGGCCTCTGTCTTTGCTTTCGCGTCCGCTTCGGCACGTGCGCGTGATTCCGCTTCCGCCCGCAAGCGCGCTTCGGTCTCTCGCTTTGCCTTTGCTTCTGCCTCTACCTTGGCACGTGCTTCGGCTTCCGCCTTTGCTTTCAGTTCGGCCTGTGCCTTTGCTTTTGCTTCCGCTTCGGCACGTGCGCGTGATTCCGTCTCCGCTTTAGCGCGCGCTTCCGCATCATTTTTGGCGCGTGCGTCGGCTTCCGCCTTCGCACGGGCTTCTGCTTCTTTCCTGACTTTTTCTTCAGCCTCTTTTTTGGCTCTTGCCTCCGCTTCCGCGCGCGCCAGGTCGGCAACTGAAGGTGCAGCGGGCGCCGGCCTCGTGGGCTGAGTCAATCCGCCCCGAGGAGGCGGTTGCGTTAATCCGGGTCTAGGAGGCGGTTGCGTTAATCCGGGTCTAGGAGGTGGCTGGGTTCCTACTCTAGGAGGTGGCTGGCTTTGTTCTATCTGACGTGCCTTAGCCTGGTTATAAACATCGGCCTTGACTTCCGAGACGTCAATTCCCTTTCCGCCTTTGGTGAAGTCAAGGTCAGCCTGAAACAGGGTTTCCGGACCGCTGGAAAATATGCGGATGTAGCCTTCGTCCTCCAGCTTTTTCAGCATATCGCGCAGTTTGCTCTCGGTAAGTTTATCGTCTTTGCCGAGGAGACTGCCGACAGTGGATTTGCCGTCGACGAGCGTCAAGATCCGGCTAATGTCCTTGGGCAAGGCCTTGTTCTTCATTTCGAGCATGCCTTTGCCGGTCTTGGTGAATATAGTTTTCAGATTCATTTGCTCAAATAGATTCTGACGATTCCGAACTTTAGCTATGACAACTGTGATTAACGGGCGTGCCCGACCGCGCTCATTGGTTTTGAGCCCATATTATATGCACCTTAGGGTCTTACCGATAGCGGGAATGCGCTTCTGAACTCCAGGCATTACTGGCCATGCCGTGGACGCCCCGGCATCGGGCCCGCGCAGCGTAAACTGGGAAAAGGGGCAATTCACCAATGCGAGTTGCGGTAAAATGCAGAGCCTACCTCGTGCTCCCAGGAGCGTGGAATCTCCGGGTATGCCACCGGTAGGCGAGCGTTGGCCTGCGTATGCACAATCAAGAGTGCGCTCTGCAGTCCGCCTCGCCGTACTGTCTCACAGGAGCGACGCTACGCGAGCGCTGTTCGGCTCGGTAATCCGGGCAATGATCTTCTTCGCGCCTCGCGTTTTTTCGATGCCCCAGGAATATTTCCACGAGCGAACAAACCATGTTCTTAATAGCCCATCGCGGCTACCATCACTCGGTTCCGGAGAATACGCTTGCCGCCTTTGAGGCTGCAGTACAAATGGGTCTGGATGGGATCGAAACCGACGCGCGCTTAAGCCGCGACGGGCAAGTCCTGCTGATTCACGACCGCGTGCTTCACGATCGGCAAGCGGTGGCGGAACTGACCCGGCGTGAAATCGAGCAGGCGCTCGCCCACCCTGTTCCGGCATTGGCCGACGCATTGGAGCAATTCCCTCACGTCATGTGGAATGTCGAAATCAAAACTCGGGATGTTTTTCCGAGAGTACTGGAAGTTCTGCGGCGTTATCAACGAAGCCACAAGCTATTTGTGACCTCATTCCTGCACGAGTTGGTCGTGCGTTGCGCTGAATTGCTGGATGTGGACTGCGGGTTTCTCGTCGCGCATCGCCCCGTGCAATTACAGGAATTGCTAGGCGGCCGCGGCAACCACCCGAAGCTCCGGAGCATCGTTTGGGACTACAATACGCTCGACGAAGATATGCTGCGAGGCGCTGCAGCCGAGGGATGGAGTTCATTTGTATACGGCGCAGTGACGCCATCCGAACATATGAGCTGTGCCGAATTGAACCTTGCGGGCCTGATTACCGATTTTCCACAATATTTGAAAAAGTAAATCCATGTCCTTCATCCTGGCTCTGGACCAAGGCACGACCAGTTCGCGAGCCATAGTCTTCGACCATACCGGATCAATTCGGGCACAGGCGCAGCATGAGCTTACGCAGCATTATCCGAAACCGGGCTGGGTGGAACAGAATCCGAACGAGATTTGGTCAACGCAATTAGCCGTGGCACGCCTGGCACTGCAGCGCGCAGGCGTTCCGGCATCCGACATCGCCGCGTTAGGCATCACCAACCAGCGGGAGACCACCGTGGTGTGGGAACGCAAAAGCGGCGAACCTTTATGCAACGCCATCGTTTGGCAGGACCGCCGCACGGCGACTGACTGCGAGCTACTGCAGAACAAGGGCTTTAGCTCGCTTGTTTCCGTCAACACCGGGCTACTCCTCGACCCCTATTTTTCAGGCACAAAATTGCGCTGGATTCTAGATCATGTCAGCGGCGCGAGGAAAGCCGCCGAATCAGGAAGCCTGGCTTTCGGAACAGTGGATAGCTGGCTCATCTGGAAACTTACCGGAGGGGCCGCGCACATCACCGATGCCAGCAACGCGTCTCGTACCTTGCTGTACAACATTCACACTGGCAACTGGGACGAGAAGCTGCTGGCAATGCTTGACGTGCCGCACGCTGTGCTTCCGGCAGTGTGCCCGTCGAGCGGCGTAATCGCTGAAACCAAGGCGGACGTGCTGGGCGCCCGCATCCCGATCGCGGGAATTGCGGGCGACCAACAGGCGGCGCTTTTTGGACAATGCTGCTTCAGGCCGGGCATGGTGAAGAATACTTACGGAACCGGCTGTTTCATGCTATTGCACACTGGACACAAGCTGGTCAAATCGCATAACCGACTTTTGACGACGGTCGCGTGGCGCTTTGGTAAGCGCCTCGAATATGCGCTTGAAGGCAGCGTCTTCGTCGCGGGCGCGGTGGTACAGTGGCTGCGTGAAGGTTTGGGCATCATTCGTTCCTCGCGCGAGGCGGAAACGCTGGCGGCGAAGGTTCCCGATAACGGCGGGGTGTACTTGGTGCCGGCGTTTACAGGCCTCGGCAGTCCGCACTGGGACGCGTATGCGCGAGGCGCTATCCTAGGTCTTACGCGTGGCACGAATGCGGCGCACATTGCCCGTGCAGCACTGGAGAGCATCGCTTTTCAGAGTTCTGATCTGCTCGATTCCATGCGGGCAGATTCCAGGACTGGATTATCGGAGCTGCGGGTGGACGGCGGTGCGACGCAGAACAATCTCCTCATGCAGTTCCAAGCGGATTTGCTCGGTGTGCCGGTGGTCCGCCCCAAGATTTTCGAAACCACTGCTTTGGGCGCGGCCTATCTCGCGGGTCTGGCCGTGGGCTATTGGAAAAACCGGAAGGAAATCGCAGCGCAATGGCGGGCGGAGCGCAAGTTTGAACCCAAAATGAACCGCGCTGAAGCGCGGCAGATGCAGGCAAAATGGCAAAAAGCAGTTCACCGCGCCAAGGGTTGGGCGCGCAAATGATATTTCATTGGTTCTCGTACAACCGGTGGCGCTTGTGCCAGTTGATAATAGCTTCTCTGGGAAATTCGCCGAAATATCTGTCGCGCTTACGTTTCGGGACTTCTGCCCAGGGCGCCTTGTAATTTAGCATCACGTAATCGTGCCAGGGTGCGACCGGAAGCGGTGTGTCAATGGCCGAAGCAAAGGGGTAGACCCATTGCTTCCAACGCGGATCGGCCAGCCATAGCGCGGAGCCGCATTTGCTGCAGAAATACCTGCGCGCAGAGCTGAGGATATTCTTCCCGTTTTTGCCTTCAATCCGTGCCCTATATACGGAAAGATTTTTGCGGCCTGTCACTTTGAGAGTGTCTGATTCACCCAGGATGTTAACGGCATAACCACCGCCCCCCGCAGTCTTGCGGCAGATTGAACAGTAGCAGTACATGTAGGGATATGGAGTGCGGGATTCAACAGTGAAACGGCCAGCCCCGCAGTGACAAGAGCCCTTGAGCAGCATGATTTGTCTCCTTCGCTAAAGTGTGAAATGCATCTTTGCCAAACTTTGAAAATTGGCGGATATTATATTTTCGTGGAGAAAATCCGGATTATCCAGTCATGGCCAAGCTTGCGGTTTTCAACCAGAAGGGCGGGGTGGGGAAAACCACCGCTACGCTAAATCTCATGTCGGCTCTTGCCAGACAGGGTCGCGAACCGCTGGCAATAGATCTCGACCCGCAGGCGCACCTATCGTCGATCAGCGGCGTGCAGATAGCCTCAAGCGCGGACAGCATTTATGGATTCTACAACGATGGGCGCACGCTTACCGCGCTGATTTGCGACGCCAGCGTTGGCTGGCAGATTATCCCCTCGCACCTGGAACTCTCGAAGGTGGATACGCATTTCGGCAAGGGACCGAATGCGCTCAATCGGCTGAACACGGGTATTGTCAACGAAAACCTCAACACGGGCCGGCCGATATTAATTGACTGCTGCCCGATGTTGGGGGTGTTGTCGCTCAACGCAATTTTCGCAAGCGACAGAGTGCTGGTGCCGGTTTCGGCTGATTATCTTGCACTGAAGGGAGTGATGCAGGTCGAAAAGACCCTCAAAGCCCTGGAGCATGTGTTAAAAAAACGGGTGGAGCGGCGCTTCGTGATCACCCGCTTCGATGCGCGGCGCAAAATGTCGTGGGAGGTCTGCCGGCAGATCACGGACAAATTCGGTTCCGACGTCTGCGAGACGCGTATTTCGGAGAACGTCAGCGTAGCCGAGAGCCCGTACAACAACAAGGATGTGTTCGCGCACGCCCCGGATAGTCGCGGCGCGCAGGATTACCACGCGTTGCTTTGCGAATTGATCGCCTGCGGCTTCGTTGAATAAAACGCTAGCCTGCCTTATCCTGGTTGGCAATAAGAGAAACAATGTCCTCAAACGCTACTTTTTCTTTGGCCGTGATTTCCTTGGCTGCTGTATTTCCTGTTTCCGGAATAACGCTGCGCTCTAGAATTTCGAAATGCAGATACATTTGGCCGAGCTTGCGTTCCGCATCGGCCTGATCTCTTCCGTGGATCACCAAGTTTTGTATGGTGAGCCCGTTGCGGGTCCGGATTACGAAACCGAATTTAGTCATTGACGAATTTACTGCAATACCGCTGCCCCGGCCTCGGCAATCTGGGCGTCTTCAGCCGATTTCACACCGGAAACGCCGATGCCGCCTATCACCTCGCCGTCCGCATTAAGTGGCAGACCGCCTTCAAGCAATACCACGCCCGGTAGCGAAAGGTAGCCCATGCGACCGTCGGCAAGCCGCTCCTCCCAGCTTTTGGTATGGCGCTTGAACGCACTTGCGGAATACGCCTTGCCAATCGCCACTTTGACGCTGCCGAACTGTGTGCCGTCGGCACGCTGCAGATAGACCAGGTGACCGCCGTCGTCGACTATGGCGATCACTACTTTCCATTTATTGGCATTGGCCTTGGCTTCGGCCGCCGCCGCAACGCGCTTGGCCATTTCCAGTGTCAGGGCTTTTTTTTGCATTGTGCACTCCCAAAATCAACGCGTTTCAATCTTGAGCTGTTTCTGATATCGTTTGAAATTTTTTACGTAATCGTCCGCGTTCCATCTAATTAGCTTTATTTCATCCGCCGTTACCCGGCGCACGATTTTGCCCGGCGAGCCCATGACCACGGAACCTTCGGGAATTACCTTGCCCTCGGTGATCAGCGTGTTCGCGCCGATGATGCAATTTTTGCCTATGGAGGCGTGATTGAGAATAATGCTTTTGATGCCGATCAGGCAGTTGTCGCCTATGGTGCAGCCGTGCAGCATCACCAGATGACCTACGGACACATGCTTTCCGATAGTGAATTCGACGCCCTTGTCGGTATGCAGCACCGCGCCGTCCTGGACATTCGAGCCCTCGCCGATAGTGAGCGTTTCATTGTCGCCACGCACCACTGCATTGAACCAGACGCTGGTGTTGTTCTCCATAACCACGTTGCCGACGACCACGGCGTTGTCAGCGACGAAATGATGCTCGCCAATAAATTTGACTTTGTGTTCCCCGAGCGAAAAAATCATAGTTTTTTTGGCTGGTTAATAGATGCTTTGAAGCCACACCATTATAGCGCTGCAGCCGGTAAAATGGCTTTATGAATTTGTACCATTTGCTGAATCTGCGAGCTGAATCTGGCAAACCGCTGCGCGTGGGATTGATCGGAGCGGGCAAGTTCGCCTCGATGTTTCTCGCGCAGGCACGGCGCATGCCGGGAGTTCAAGTTACGGCCGTTGCCGACGTAGCGCCGGAGCGTGCGCTGGAGGCGTTGCGCCGCTGCGGATGGAAGGACAACCAGTTCGATGCCGCGAGTTTCGCTGAGGCGGCCAAGCGCCGCGCGGTTTATGTTGGCGGCGATGCGCTGGGATTAATAGGCGCGGAAAGCGTTGAAATCGTGATCGACGCGACCGGCAACCCGACCGCGGGCATTCAGCATGTTTTGGCGTGCTGCGACCACCACAAGCACATCATCATGGTCAATATTGAGGCGGATGCATTGGCGGGGCCTTTGCTTGCGCGCCGTGCCCGCGAAGCCGGGATCATTTATTCGCTAGCCTATGGCGACCAGCCGGCGCTGATCTGCGAGCTTGTGGACTGGGCGCGTGCTGCCGGCTTTGAGGTCATCGCAGCGGGAAAGGGAACGAAGTATCTGCCCGAGTACCATGCTTCCACTCCGGACACCGTATGGGATTATTACGGTTTCAGCGAAGATATGGTGAAATACGGTGGCTTCAATGCGCAAATGTTCAATTCGTTCTTGGACGGGACCAAGTCGGCGATTGAAATGGCGGCAGTAGCGAACGCCACGGGGCTTAGTCCGCCGCGGCAGGGCCTGAGTTTTCCGCCCTGTGGCGCCAATGAGCTGCCGCAGGTGCTGCGCCCGATATCGGCAGGCGGCGTGCTTGAAAATCCCGGAATGGTGGAAGTGGTTTCCAGCTTGAAGCGCGACGGGACACAGGTTGCGCGCGATTTGCGCTGGGGCGTATACGTCGTTTTTGCCGCGTCGAGCGAATATGTGGCGCGCTGCTTCAAGGAATATGGCTTGATGACCGATGATTCGGGACGCTACGCCGCGATGTACAAGCCTTATCACCTGATCGGATTGGAACTCGGCATCAGCGTAGCCTCGGTCGGCCTGCGCAATGAGCCGACCGGCGCGCCCACCGATTTTCGCGGCGACGTGGCTTCGGTGGCCAAGCGCGATTTAAAACAAGGAGAAATGCTTGACGGGGAGGGCGGCTATACAGTTTACGGTAAGCTCACACCTGCGCGCGACTCGCTTGCCATGGGCTGCTTACCCATCGGTCTTGCACACGGCGTGAAACTTAAGAATTCGATTCGCGCCGGCGCGCTTCTAACCTGGGGCGATGTGGCAATCAAGGAAGAAGATCCTGCGATTCGCTTCAGGCGGGAGATGGAGCTGCAGTTTAAAGAGCATTGGCGAATTGGATCCACTGCAGCGCAAGCAAGTTGATTGCCTTGTTGCAACAAAATCAGAAACTATTGCAGCACTTCTTCTAATTGCTGGAGGAACTGCAATACCGCAGCCTCGTCGCGCCGCAGCGCGGCGGTGCCCCGCTCGCGGCGTTCGGGTTTTGGTAACGGACCGGAGGGGAGCGGGGCGATGAGTCCCTGGAGATAAGCCACCACCAGCCCCGGGTGCACATAGTATTTCCGGCACACGGCGCGCGTGTTGCCGAGCCGCTTGGCGACCGCGTCGATTGCCCGGGCTATGTTTCGCTCCGCGTCTCTGCGGGTCTTTGCGGGCCCCATCGCGCACAGTTCCTTGGCCGCCAGCATCGTCCCGGCCCAAGTGCGGAAATCCTTAGCGGTGATGTCGCGGCCGGTAATTTCGCGCAAATAGGCGTTAACGTCGTCCGATGAAATGATCTGGCGCTTGCCCGATGTGTCGAGGTATTTGAACAATTCCTGCCCCGGCAAATCCTGGCATTGCTGAACGATGCGCGCAAGCCGCCGGTCGGTGATGGCTACCGTGTGATTGATGCCGCTCTTGCCGCGGAAATTGAAGCGCAGTTTTGCACCTTTGACCTCGACGTGCCGGTCGCGCAGCGTGGTGAGCCCGAATGAGCGGTTCTCGCGGAGGTACTCGTAGTTGCCGACGCGAATGAGCGTTTTGTCCAGCAGGCGCACGACGGTGGCGAGAATCTGGCGGCGCGTCAGGTCGCGCGCGCGCAGGTCGTGTTCCACCCGCTCTCGGATTTCCGGAAGGATTTCGCTGAACTCAAGTATGCGGCTGAACTTGGAGCGGTCTCGCGCTGCGCGATATGAAGGATGGTAGCGGTATTGCTTGCGCCCACGCGCATCGCGCGCGGTCGCCTGGATATGGCCTTTGGGATCGGGGCAAATCCATACGTCGGTCCACGCCGGCGGAATCACCAGCGAATTGATACGATTCTTCTCTTCGCTGTTGATACGCGAGCCGTCAGGAGCGAAGTAAATCCACCCTTTCCCCGCCCGCTGCCGCCGGATTCCGGCAACACCGTCCGTTACGTAATTGAGCCCGGCACGAATTGCCGCCTGGCGATGTTCTTCCGTAAGCCGCGAGGTCAATGCATGCTCCTTTTTTTGGCGGCTTATATGATAAAGGACGGACTCACGGCACGCCATGATCAAATGGCGATCGTTATTTCTCGCTTAGCCAACGTATTGCCGAAGATATTCCTGGGCGGCGCATATTCTCAGGAATCAAACGAGCTTAAATCCCGCAATGGGTTCATTTTCACGGGAGTCGTCCAAGTTTTGATGTCTGCCATATTTCCAGGCCTGAAGCGCATTTCTGTTTCTGTGGTTTCCAGGTTCTGGGTCAAGGCCTTATCCGCATATGTGGTTATCGAGATGGAATAATCGAAATTGGTGACCATCTCTTTCTGCAAACAGGTATAGCCGGCCGCATCCTGCGGAGCGAGTTTTTTTACAATTGCGCAACTCTGGCTCGACTCAGGCGAAGAAAAAGTGACCTTGACCCAAAGCGTCCGTGCCGTTTTGTTTTTCAGCATCAGCATCAGTGCCAGCTGTCCTGCTTCTTCACTGACCGTGGTGCCGTTAACAATAACCACCCAACGGGAATTAAACGCGCTCTTTGGCGGTCGAAATTCCTGCATGGCAGCATACCCGCTGCCGACGCATAACGCGAAAATAATTAATTTGGCAATTTGTCGATGCATATGCTCTCCTTGTGGCAATTGCAGTATAAAGTTTGCGATTAAGCAGGCGCTCGCTCATTTTTGCCTGCGCCACACGCTCGCCAGCCACGGCTGCTGTTCGCGCGGCAGGCCGGCAGGGCGGTAATAATGCGTCAGCTCAACGAATCCCGCAGCCGACACAAAGCAGCGCCAGGTTTCGAGATCATGATACGCGCCATAGCGCCCACGGTTCCAGCCTTCCTCGTTATGGCCGCGCGGGTTCGAGCTGAATAGCACCCCGCCCGGTTTCAGTGTCGCATGCAATTCCGCCAGGACGCGCGGCAATTCCTGGCTGGGCACATGAAACAGCGCAGCATTGGCGAACACGCCATCGAAATGGTTATCGGGCAGATCGAGCTTGAGGAAATCCTGCTGCCATACCTCGCGGCCGCTGTATGCGCGCGCCATTCCGACGAAGCGCGGCGCGCCTTCCAAACCCACGGCGACGTGGCCGAGGTCGTCAAATGTCTTGAGATCGCGCCCCGGTCCACACCCAAAATCGAGTATCGTGAATGGCGGTTTACTTTCGATGTATTGCAAAAGTGCCGCGATGTTCTGGCTGACGTCGTGATCCCGCGTGCCCTCCTGGAAATCCTCGGCGCTCCGGTTGTAATGTTCCAGCGTGAGGCTTGAGATTTTTTCCAAGTCTTGCGGATTGAGTCTCAAGGTCGAAATAGTCATGACCGTAGGACCGCCGAGAACGGTCCCAATTCGGCGCGAATGGTCGTCTTACGATGTGCTTTTGTCAGCCGCGAAATCAACACATGCATCCTTCTCTAATCGATTTGCACAGTGTTCAGTGGAGTCGCCAGGTGGTGGTAAAGAACTGCTAAAGACGCAACCGATCCTAGATGTGGTCAGGTAAATCAAGAATCCGCGTCCCAGATGCGCTTGCGAAAGTAATCTCGCCAACCTTTGGGAAGCGCGGGCAAATTGGTTACGCGGCGCAATGTGTCCTGATTTGCTGCATCAGCCGTATACAGATTGACGATATCGGCTACCGTAACGCCATGCTCGTCGTGGGCCAGAAGATCTATCGGGTCGCCGGCGATAACCTCTCCTTCCCGAAGGACAGCAAGATAGAAACCCGTACGGCCGCTGTGCAGGAAGCGCTTTACCATATCCGGACGGCCGAACCGAATGCCGAGCTTGTAGCACGGCATTCGAGGTTGCGTGACCACAAACTCGGCAGATCCAGCCTTGATGCGATCGCCAATGTGAACCTTGTCTTCAAGCATGCCTTCGGTCGTGAAATTCTCACCGAACATCGCCCAAGGTAAATCCATCTCCGGCAGTTCCTCGCGCCAATATGGATAGTGTTCGGATGGATAAACATAAACAGCCTTATCGGCTCCGCCGTGTACCGACAGATCGGATTGCTCGTCGCCGTTTAAGTTGAGCTTCGCAACTTGAACACTGCCGTTAACTGGTGCCTTGAAGATGGAGGTGCGCACCGGCTTTCCGTTCCAAAAGACTTCGCGCGGAAGCCCCACATTGACGGATAAGAGTTTCACCGGTATTGGATTACATCCTTATTGGTTATCGTGCAGTGCGCGGCGCCAGCTTCAAATTACACACCAAAAAGCGATTTTACGTCAGGCATTTTGCATCCGCTTTTTTTATCGCGCAACGGGATATGATTTTATATGCCGGCCACGAGAAGCGGCATGATAGCAAAAACCCCGAGCGTCACTATCTACACCGTTCCCGCTCTGGAGTCTCTGCTCGCAAAGTACTCGCGGATCGTCAGGCCGCGAAGCCAAAAATCAACCGTGAACTGCGCGGCGGGCAACACGCCATGCACGACACACGCCAAGGCGTTTAGTCAGATTCTGCACGACTGTTTTCCGTGACCCAGTGGGCCCGGCGTCAATCCGGCCGGCAACTCCATGGCGCCCAAGACGTTACTCAGCGCCGGGCCGCCCGCCGCTCGCCCTCTCCGTAACCTAAAGTCAAGCCGTTTTTCCCGGGCAGCACTTCAATGTCGAATTGTAGATCCAACCAAACAACAAGCCTCCAACCGCACCATCCACCAACGCGTAGATCGTTCCAATTATGATTTGGCCGATTGTGGGGCCGGAGTTGTAGCCCGGATATATTGAAGCAGCGAGATCAAGGAAAGCCTGGCCGTAGGGCGGCCAAATTGCATTTGCCACAGTAGTAAGCAGGACCGCGGCGCCCCAAAGCAATCCGGTTGTGATGGTCAAAGCGATAACATTGAGTCGCATAATGCCTCCTCGCAGAGCAGGTGAGTTAATACGCTATTTCATTCTTGAAGGCAGCTTGATGCTTCGTCCCGCCACCATGAAGTTGCCCCCGCCGCGGTGGTGTATGGTCCGCGGGTCTTTCCGCGAGGGTTCTTTCCACGCTTTGACAACCTCGAGGATGAAAAAGTTGTATTTTACAGCCAACCGCGCATCGACGACTTTGCATTCGAGATTGGCGTGGCACTCGGCTATGAGAGGTGCCTTAACGCGCGACGCTGCAACTGGCGTCAGACGAAATCTTTTGAACTTATCTACGTTTCGCCCTGACGTGTTTCCGCAGCCTACCGCCTTCATTGCGAGCTCAACTGTCGGGATATTGATTACGCACTCTTTGGTTGCCTTCAAAATGCCGAAGGTAAAGCTCTGGTCGCCGATTACGCAGCCCACAATCGGAGGCTCGAAGTCCATCATCGTGTGCCAGGACATGGTCATGATGTTGGCTCGCCCATTTCTTTCGGTGGTCACCATTACAACCGGCCCCGGTTCAAGCAGGCGGTAGACCCTGGACAAAGGCAGGGTTCTTTTCATCGTCACACCATCAGCGAGCCCCGTTGTCTTTATTGTTTGAAAAAGCAGTAAGCGGCTATTTTGCCGGGTCAGCGCACCCGTTCGGCGCTCAACTGCAGCAAAGAATTTTTATAGCTGAGAGCGAGCCCGGGCGCCTTGATCTAAATCAACAGCGAACCCCTGTTACTTTTCACGGCTCAGCGGAAATGTGAGGCGAATTGCGAGCGTGAACTCCCACCTTCGATGATTAGGAAAACTGTAGCTGCGACGCCGGCAAATGCTCCGGTGGATTGAAAGATCAGTTCAGGTCAATCTTTTTACCGTTTACGGCGCGCCACCAGCGCCACCAGGCCAGGGCCGATAGCACTATCATCATGATTGCGCCCATTCCAAAGCCGATGCGTTCCAACAGATCATGCGTGCTGCTTAGGAAGGCCAGCGTTTCGATGGAAAAACTTCCGCCAGAAGATACGTGTGCCCATACCGCGGCCCATGAAAATATGGCCGCGAACGTAGAGCACATGAGCGCGGCAACCAGCATATAGAGCGCGGGGTACGAGTAACGATACTTGGCGATCAAAGTCAATACGCCCATACAGAGGAACACAATCCCGAGCCCGAGCACGACCAACCTTGGTGCGGTGAGCCTTGAATGGCCTAAATGTATGAAATCGACGGAGATCAGCAGTAGAACCGCGCCCGCCAGCAAGAAGACAAGTTTCCCCAAGAGAGGAAAGTCCATTATGTCAGGAGATTTTTTGATGGTTTTCCTCTTCGGCAATAGTTTGCTAAACAGAGTTTTCGTGGAGCGCTTTTTGCGTGCTTTAGCCATACGGCGACTTGGTTGATTTTTACAAGCTGAACGCGATTACCTGTTAACAATGCGGTCAAGTTCGCGGAACCGGGTCAAAGCCCGTCCCCGCTTCTTTATTCTGCCGAGTCGTAGCATCTTGTCTTTAAGCCTGCATTTTGCCTCTTTCCGCGGCCCCGAACTTGACGGCCAAATCGCCCGCAGAACAACCTTTGATTTTGCGCGTCCATGCTACGTCATTCTGATTCTGCGCGATGTGCATTGCTTCATATTCAAGCGGTTTTGCCCACATTACAATGAGTTGCTTTCAAAGATTCCTCGGTCCACGGGTATTTTTGAGACGAACCGAACCAGAAAATAATTCCAGATTGCCGTTTGAGATCGCGCCCCCCGGTTCCTGAGTACAGGCGAGGCTATTAGGCTGGAAACCAGTCGCATATTCCCCGCGGCATGCTCAAACGGAATGGTCATCTATCCGACAAATCGCATAATGGCTTTACTCCATTGAATATAAACTTAAAAGTTACACAAAAGGCTGGTTTTGGCGGCGAGGGGATCAACATGAACAGCTTCGCAGAGATTCAATCACCGGTAACGTGATTGTCTGCTCAAGTGGTTAGGTGCCGTTCAATTTCCCTGCAACGGCGTATCACGCATGAACCGCAACGAACATGCCCATCGAGAACATGCAAATGAGCTGAACAAAGAAGAACGCGAAGCGGATTGCGGCCGCAAGATTGGTCGGTTTCAGGGAGATATGAACGAGGGTTTGAAATACGCGCGCAAAGATCAAGACAATGGCCAAAGTGTCCAGGACCGGATTTTGCACCCCGGTTGCAACGATTGCCACGACGATGGCCGCGTATACGGCGAGGTTTTCCACACAGTTCGCGTGGGCGCGCATCGCGCGCTGATACCATTCGCTGCCTTGAGGCAGGTCTGCCCGCCATTCACTCATTGTGGCGCGCTTGGTCAAGATTTGGCTCCATCGGTACACACCGTCGCTGCCAAGCAGTGTGACCAGCGTCCAACCCGCAAACCCGAGCAGCACCCACACCGGAATGCTCATTTCAACCGCCTTCGTTTATCGAAAGCGGCGCACCGTTGTCACATGACGAAGCATTCGCATATTGGTTCTCCTGTTAGAATTGGGCGACCTTTCCCAATCTAAAAAACGCCGCAGAAAACGGCTTTGTTGCGCGGCCCGTCGCGTGCAGGTTATTCGGAATTGATTTAACGCCTAATCCGCTGAGGTCACTTCGCCAATATGTCGATGAGCTTCTTGTCATTCAGCAGATTTTGTATTACGTCCGCGAGGGCCTTGTTGATCAGCTCCTGGTTTTTGTCCTGACTTGGCGGGATAAGCAGCGTATTTTTATTTACCACCTCGTACAGGTTCTCGTAAGTCGTTGTCCCGTTTTTAACATCGGCCTTGAGCCTCGCAAGAGTACGGATATAGTCGGTCCAGGAACCCGTTGGCGTGGAATATTGCAGTGCTTGAATTTCCACTTTTAGCAGAAGTGGGGCATCCCCGGACACAATGTTTACTTTGAAACCGTATTTTTGCAATCCTTCATAAATTTTTTCTTGCACAACATCGGCGACATTGGAATCGGTGAGGATGATTGAATCCTTGTCCAACCGCGTGGTGCGATAGCCCAGAACCTTGTCCTCGCGAGCGTCGGTAACCATTAAGGCCACCGTTTTGCCTTGTCCGACACCGGAACTCAGCACTTCGACGTCGGGGTTAATCAGCACTTTCTGCGGGGTAAGGGCGCAACCGCCTAAGATTAACAGCAGGGAAACTGAGAATAAGGATTTGTTCATGATGACCTCGATCTAATTTAACAACACACCAGGCTGACATGCTGGGCGCGCCGCGGTTCCCGCATAGGAGAAATCGCGGTTCAGGGCTCGGCGCGGTTCGCCTTGAACGGCATAAGCGGGTTACAGCAGAGGAACGATCAATAGCGCGACAATATTGATAATCTTTATTAACGGGTTGACCGCGGGGCCGGCGGTGTCTTTATACGGATCGCCGACGGTGTCACCGGTGACCGCCGCCTTGTGCGCGTCGCTGCCCTTGCCGCCGTAATGCCCGTCCTCGATATATTTCTTAGCATTGTCCCATGCTCCGCCACCGGTGGTCATGGAAATCGCTACAAAAAGGCCGGTCACGATGGTGCCCACCAGCAGTCCTCCCAGCGCCTTGACACCGGCACCGGGCCCCAGGATCAAGCGCATGACAAACGCGACCACGATCGGCGTCAGCACCGGCAGTAGCGAGGGTATCATCATTTCCTTGATCGCGGCGCGAGTCAGCATGTCCACCGCGCGTGAGTAATCCGGCTTCGCCGTTCCTTCCATGATGCCTTTGATCTCCTTGAACTGGCGGCGCACTTCAATGACCACTGATCCCGCCGCCCGTCCCACGGCTTCCATCGCCATTGAGGCAAAGAGATAGGGTATAAGCCCCCCAATGAACAATCCGATGATGACTGCGGGATCAGAAAGTTGAAACGGAACATTTTTGTGTACAGATTCCAGCGCATGCGTATAGTCCGCGAACAGCACCAAAGCCGCCAGGCCCGCGGAACCGATGGCGTAGCCCTTGGTCACTGCCTTGGTCGTATTTCCCACTGCATCCAGCGGGTCAGTGATGGCGCGAACTTCGTCGGGCAGTTTCGCCATTTGCGCGATGCCACCCGCGTTGTCGGTAATTGGACCGTACGCGTCAAGCGCCACGATGATGCCGGTCATGGACAGCATCGAAGTCGCCGCAATGGCGATGCCATAAAGACCCGCAGTCACATAGGACGCCCATATCGACAGGCAGATCGCCAGCACAGGGAGCGCGGTAGCCTTCATCGAGACGCCGAGCCCGGCGATGATGTTCGTGGCGTGACCGGTCGTGGACGCTTGTGCGACATGGCGTACCGGACTGAATTCGGTCGCGGTGTAATATTCGGTAATCACCACCATCAAGCCCGTGAGCACCAACCCTACGACAGCCGAGCCGAACAATTTAATCGGGCTGAGAAATGCGTATTGCGCACCGATGTCGCCCATGAGCAGCCAGGTAATCGGGATGTAGCCTATTACCGCGATCGCTCCTGCAACAAAGAGTCCGCGGTAAAGCGCACTCATGATTTTTTTGCCCGGTACCACTTTTACGAAAAGGCAGCCGATGATCGAGGCGATGATAGAAAAGCCGCCGATAACGAGCGGGTACACTGCCGCTTTCCACACAACTTGAGGCGAATTCAGGAGCAATGTGCCTAAGAGCATGGTGGCGATGACGGTTACCGCATAAGTTTCGAATAAATCGGCAGCCATGCCCGCGCAGTCGCCGACATTGTCGCCCACGTTATCTGCAATCACCGCCGGATTGCGCGGATCGTCTTCAGGTATACCGGCCTCAACCTTGCCCACGAGGTCGGCGCCAACGTCGGCGCCCTTGGTGAAGATTCCGCCGCCAAGACGGGCGAAGATGGAAATAAGCGAAGCGCCGAAACCCAGGCCGACCAGCGACTCGATGACCTGGCTTAATACCGCGCCCTGCGGTGCAGTGTTTACCAGGACCACAAAATAGCCCGTGACTCCAAGCAGGGCCAGGCCTACAACCAGCAAACCGGTTATCGCGCCGCCGCGGAAAGCGACCTTCAATGCTTCATTGAGGCCGGTGCGCGCCGCCTCGGCGGTGCGCAGGTTAGCGCGTACGGAAACATTCATGCCAATGTACCCGGCTGCTCCCGAGAGTATCGCGCCGATGGCGAACCCGACTGCGGTTTTCCATGTCAACACAAAGCCGATCACCAGAAACAAGATAACGCCGACCATACTGATGGTTCTGTACTGGCGATTCAGATAAGCCGAAGCGCCCACCTGTACCGCGGCGGAAATTTCACGCATGCGGTCGGTGCCGCTCGGTTGATTCAATATCCACTTGATTGAAATGCCACCGAAAACGATGGCAAGGATCGCGCAGACAAGCGCAAAAGCAAGTGCGAATGCAATGGCCGCTGTCATGATTCCCCCCTCGAATTGACTTCTTTCAATTATGCCACAAAGCCGGAATCGGAATGCTCCGGGCAGTTAAACTTTAAATTCCCCCGAAAGCTTTTTTGGCACCGCTGTGTTTTTTAGCTTGATGTAATCCGGCAATCCGTTTTTGTAGGGAGGATAATCCTCGCCTTTGATGAGCGGTTCGAGGTAAGTCCGGCACTTTCTGGTGATGCCGAAGCCGTCTTCTGAAATGAAATCGCGCGGCATTTTTTTTTCGCGGTTCGCCACGTCCTCAAGTCTCGCCATGCCAATGGTCCATTTGTAAGGCATGTCCGATTTGCGCACCAATGTCGGCATCACCGAATTTTGTCCCCTAACGGCAAATTCGACCGCAGCTTTGCCCACTGCATAAGCCTGTTGGACGTCGGTTTTCGAGGCGATATGGCGCGCCGCACGCTGCAGATAGTCCGCCACTGCCCAGTGATATTTGTATCCCAGTTTTCTTTGCACCAAATTAGCGATTACCGGGGCCACGCCCCCCAACTGCGCATGCCCGAAGGCGTCGCGCAACCCGGACTCCGACAGAAAATTTCCGTCTGCGTTTTTAATGCCCTCGGAAACGGCGACCGTACAATAACCGTATAGCTCCACCGACTGCTTTGCTTTGGCAAGAAATTTATCCTCGTCAAAAGTGATCTCGGGGAAAAGGAGAGCCTGCGGCGCATCGCCAGCTTTTTCCGCCGCAAGTCCGCACGCAGCGGTTATCCAGCCGGCATGCCGGCCCATGACTTCCAACACGAACACCTTGGTCGAGGTCTTGGCCATGGAAGCAACGTCGAATCCGGCCTCGCGGATGCTGGTTGCCACATACTTCGCCACCGAGCCGAAACCGGGACAACAATCGGTGATCGGCAAATCGTTGTCCACTGTTTTCGGTACGTGCACCGCGATGATGGGATAGCCCATTGCTTCCGAAAGCAGCGAAACCTTGAGACAGGTGTCTGCGGAATCGCCTCCACCGTTATAGAAAAAATAGCCGATGTTGTGGGCGCGAAACACTTCAATCAGCCGCTCGTACTGCGCGCGGTTCTCCTCCAGGCCTTTGAGCTTGTAGCGGCAAGAGCCAAACGCACCTGAGGGCGTGTGGCGCAGCGCTCGTATCGCTGCCCGCGATTCTTTGCTGGTGTCAATCAGCTCTTCGGTGAGCGCGCCAATGATGCCGTTTCGGCCTGCGTAGACCTTGGCGATTTTGGTCCGGTATTTGCGAGCGGTTTCAATCACCGCACAGGCGGACGCGTTAATGACGGCAGTTACTCCTCCCGATTGCGCATAAAATGCATTTTTCGGTTTCATGGTCAAATGTGTAAAAAGTAAGGGGCTCGATTCGAGAAATAAGAATCGTAAACGTGTGGGATTTACTTTTGGCCGTCGCGCACCACGCTTTTTTGATCCTCTAGCGCGGCAAGGCACTTTTCACAAATTTCATCAACTCCGCCGATTCCGGAAATCTTCACATATCTGGGCGCGCCCTTGCTACCTTGCGCCGCCCATTTGCAATAGTACTCAATCAGCTGTTTGGTTTGCGAATGATATACGGCAAGGCGCTTTTTTACTGTTGCTTCCTTGTCATCATCGCGCTGCACCAGATCCTCGCCGGTCAAGTCATCTTTGCCTTCGACGTTTGGGGGATTGAACGCTACGTGATAAGTCCGGCCGGAGGCGGGATGCACGCGGCGGCCACTCAAGCGGCGGATGATTTCGTCATCCGGCACGTCGATTTCCAATACCAAATCCAAACTTACTCCCGCCTTTTTCAGTGCCTCTGCCTGCGGGATAGTCCGGGGAAAACCGTCCAGAAGAAATCCATTAGCGCAATCAGGTTGCTTAATGCGTTCCTTGACCAGGCCGATGATGACATCATCCGGCACCAGACCTCCGGAATCCATATATTTTTTGGCCTCGATACCAAGTTTTGTCCCGGCCTTGACCGCCGCGCGCAACATATCGCCGGTGGAAATCTGCGGAATTCCGTACTTTTGCGTGATGTAGGTTGCCTGAGTTCCTTTGCCCGCGCCCGGAGCTCCCAGCAGGATTAGTCGCATGAATTATTTCGCCCTGAAGGCTGAGAAGCGGTGCACCGCCCGAACCTGAATGTGCAACTGCGATAGTTTACTGCAATCAGACCGATTTCGCAGCGCGTCATGCGCGCGCCAGGAGTTCGCGCACTCTTTGCAAATCTTCAGGCGTATCCACGCCGGCCTCGGGGGCGTAGCGGGTTATCACCACCCCGATCCGGTAGCCGTGCCACAGCACGCGCAATTGCTCGAGCGCTTCAAATGCCTCGAGAGGCGACGGTTCAAGTTCTGCATAGGTTTTCAAAAAGGCGGCGCGGTAAGCGTAGATGCCGAGATGGCGATACGCGGGTAATTTTTCAGGCCATTTGTTCTCAGCAAACGCATCCCGGGCATGGGGAATCGGCGAACGCGAGAAATACAACGCGCCGCCCTTTTTATCCAGCACTACCTTCACGATATTAGGGTTGAGCAGCTCCTGGCGCCCATGTATGGAATGGCAGGCGGTCGCCACCTGTGTGTCGGTGTGCTCATCGAGATACTGCGCGACTTCATGGATCAATTCGGGCACAATCAGTGGTTCATCGCCCTGCACGTTGACAATTATCGTCTCGTCGGCAAGCCCTTTTTGCCGGACAACCTCGGCAACCCGCTCGGTGCCGGATACATGTTCCGACCGGGTGAGGCACGCTTTGAAACCGTAATGTTTGACCGCGTCCGCTACCTGCTGGTGGTCTGTGGCTACCCAAACCGAACGGGCGCCGCTTGCGGCCGCTTTTTCCGCGACATGCACCACCATTGGTTTGCCTGCAATATCGAGCAGCGGTTTTCCAGGAAGGCGGGCGGAATTCAGGCGCGCTGGTATCACAACGATAAATTCCATCTTACCCCTTGCGTCTCAATGAACTTCCTCCTCGGGGGGAAGCTTGCGTGCCTCCTCTTCGAGCATTATCGGTATGTCGTCCTTGATGGGGTAGGCGAGGCGGTCTGGTTTGCAGATCAGCTCTTGTTCAGTTTTCTTGTAAACCAGTGGGCCCTTGCATAGTGGACAGACCAGGATGTCAAGCAGTTTGGGGTCCATGATGAATCTCCAGGAATCTCTGATTAAGTCCGCCGCGGATTGCGTTGCCGGCAAAATGCGGATGGATGCGAGGCGCGCGACGAAGGTCGTAGCTTGGACTACGAAGCCGAGGAGCGCAACGACGCAGACACCGCATTTTACCGCAACCCGGAGGGACGGCGGCTTTGCGGGCGGTCTGCTTTGTCGCTCGGCTTGCCAAGGGGAGTGGCCATTGGCTTCGCCTCGCTTCGCGCATCCCTTCCCGCAAAGGCACCGTCGCAGCCGCGTGGGATTTGATCAGAGTTTCCTTAATTTTTTCAGAATCAGTAAGCCCAGTTCGCGCGGCACTTGCGCATCCACCGCAAGCACCCAGTATTTTTCATTTGCGAACGTTTGACATTTTACTGCATCTTTCTCGGTCATGATGATGGCTTCCGCGTCAGGCGCGTACAAATCGTCCGCTTGGTAAGGATAGTGATCGGGAAATGGACGTGCGGCGGCAGTGAGACCGAGCGCCTGCAGTTGGCGGAAAAACCGCTGCGGATGTCCTATTCCCGCCACCGCGTAGGTTTTTTTCCCTCGCAAATCGGCGGCGGATGCTTTGAAGTCGGGGTTGAGCAAATTGTAGAAAATTTCGCCCGCCAGTTTCATGTTGAATGAGTGCGCCGGGGCGCCTGCGGATGGCTCACCGTCCTGTACCACCACCGCGTCAACGGATTCCAGTCGGCCGACCAGTTCGCGCAACGGGCCGGCAGGCAATGGCAGACCGTTGCCGAATTTGCGTTCGCCGTCTACCACCGCGATTTCCACGTCTCGATTAAGGCGGTAATGCTGCAAGCCGTCGTCGCTTATGACGATGTCGCATTCGGAATGCGCAGCAAGCAAAGCTACGGCCGCGGCCGCCCGGTTGCGCCCGACCCAAACCGGGCAGCCGCAGCGCCGCGCCAGCAGTACCGGCTCATCGCCAACAACCGCCGGGCTGCTTTGCGGGGTGACCTCAAGTGGTTCTGTATTTCTGCCGCCATAGCCGCGGCTCACGATACCCGGCTTGAATCCTTCCTGCTGCAGAAAGTATGTCAGCCAGATGACCAGCGGCGTTTTACCGGTACCCCCTACCGAAATGTTGCCGATGACGATCACAGGCACCGGCAATTTAATGGCCGGCAGAAGATGTAGCACGTAGAGAAAGCGGCGCAGGCTGGCCAGGATCCCGAACAGCAGGCTAAACGGAAGCAGCAGAACGTGCCAAGGCGTCAAGCGGTACCAGTATTGTTCCAGCCAGTACACTTTGTCTCCAGGTTGAACGAAAAACGGCAAAGCGGACTATTTTGGCGTTCTGGTCTCGGCGGTAAACGTGACGTGGCTGTAGCCGGCGATCCGCGCGGCTTCCAGGACTCTTATAACCGTCTGATGCGTGGCGTTGGCGTCGGCGTTAATTACGATCACGGGGTTCTTCGCGTTGCCGGCGGCCTTGCGCAATTGCTCGCTCAATTCGTCCGGATCAACGGTGTTGACCGCTTTGTCTTCAATAAAATAATGTCCCGCTGCATCTATGGCGACGTTCACTTCGTTGGGCCGTTCCTCCTGTTTCTCGGCGTTCGCCTTAGGCAGGTTGATTTTCAGTTCCGAGTACTTATTATAGGTAGTGCTGACCATCAAAAAAATCAAAATGACCAGCAACACGTCGATTAGCGGCACCAGATTGATTTCCGGTTCTTCTTTTTGGTAGCCGCGCCTGAAATCCACGCCGGTGCCCCCTCAAGTAATCTACAAGATGATTCCGTTTATTTGGGAACCAGAGCCGTTCCTTTGGCGCCCTGGCGCCACGACGCACAAGCGCATGCGGCTATTCCTGCCGCTCGCCGTGGACGATTTCCATCAGCTTGATTGCCTGCATTTCCATCTCAATCACCAGCGTATCCACTTTGGCTCGATAAAAGCGATAGAAAATCATGCTTGGTACCGCGACCATAATGCCGAACGCCGTGTTATAGAGTGCAATTGAAATTCCATGGGCAAGCTGCACCGGATTACTGCTGGTCGGCGTCTGTGAGCCGAAGATTTCAATCATTCCGATGACTGTGCCGAACAAGCCGAGCAACGGGCTAATGGCGGCAATGGTCCCGAGGCTAGGGAGGAAGCGCTCGAGCTCATGCGCTACCGCGTGGCCCGCTTCATCGATGGCTTCTTTCATTACGTCGCGCGGGTTTTTGACGTTCTTGAGCCCGCCCGCGAAAATCCTGCCGAGCAATGAATTCTGTTCCAGGCGCGCAAGCATTTCCTCGCTCACGCCGTTTTGATTCAAATCGTTGACAAGCGCCGGCAACAATTCCTTCGGGGCTACCAGATTGCGCCTTAACGAAAATGCGCGTTCGAGAATGATGCCTACTGCGATGACGGAAGCGATGATAATGAGCCAGATCGGCCAGCCTGCTGCATCAATGATGGCTAACACGCAACGATTCCCGGTGAAAAGGCGTCACTTTATCGTGCTACATATTTTTCGGCAAGTGTAGCGCCGATTGGTTCGTGCTGATTCGGATCGCGCTGTTATAAATCCGCAGCATCAAAAGGGTTTTTTGTCTTTTCCACATTCTTTGTGGATAACTTTGTGCATAGCTTGTCAAAAATATGTCTAAATGGTTTTTTGCTAAAGAAATTCTCTTTACCGATTAAATATTATGCGGATGGATTACCTATAACAATCAGGAGCTTGTAATTGAAACGCCGGGGACCTGTCAATTTGCGATATGTGATATTTCGCACACTTTACGAATTGTGGATCAAGCGGGTTGGCGAGGCCGCGTCTGGCAAGGGATTTCGGGCAAAATCGGGCGAAAATCCGCGCCGGTGCTTGAGTTTTTTTCGCGTCTCTAGTGCTGGCGCGGCATAACGCCATGTTCGTCAGGCTGCGGTAGAATTCCTGAATGTCCAATCAGCCTGAATTTCTGCCGCGCCCAACCGTGATCAGCGTCAGCGAGCTCAATCGCAGCGCGCGCGATTTGCTTGAGCACGGTTTTCCGCTTACCTGGGTCGCAGGAGAAATTTCCAATTTAACCCGCGCAACCTCGGGGCATTGGTATTTTTCGCTTAAGGATCCGCAAGCGCAAGTGCGCTGCGTGATGTTCCGTCAAAAAAGTTTGCTGCTTGATTGGAAACCGGAAAACGGCATGCAAGTGGAAGTCAGGGCACTCGTGTCGCTTTATGAGGCGCGCGGCGAGTTTCAGCTCAATGTGGAGACCATGCGCCGCTCGGGCTCGGGCGCGCTTTACCAGGCTTTCGAGAGGCTCAAAACAAAGCTGGCGTCTGAAGGTCTGTTTGCGGAGAGCCGCAAAAAATCCCTGCCGCCTTTTCCACGCTCCATCGGCATCATCACCTCGCCGGCCGCGGCGGCGTTGCGCGATGTGGTTACTACGCTTCGGCGCCGAATGCCGGGAATTGCTGTCATTATTTATCCAACCCCCGTGCAAGGGGAAGATGCGGCTGAGAAAATTAGTGAGGCAATTTATACCGCGGGGCGGCGCGCTGAATGCGATTTGCTCATTGTGTGCCGGGGCGGAGGCAGCATCGAGGATTTGTGGGCGTTCAACGAGGAAATCGTTGCGCGAGCGCTCGCAGCCTGCCCGATTCCAATCGTATGCGGGGTGGGGCATGAAACCGATTTCACGATCGCCGACTTTGTAGCGGACCGGCGCGCGCCCACTCCCACCGCGGCGGCCGAACTGGCCAGCCCGAACCGGCTGGAACTCCTCGCGGGTCTCGCGCTCATCGAAAAGCGGCTGCAACGGGTTATAATGCGCGCACTGGAAGGCCGCATGCAGCAGCTCGATTATTTGTCGCGGCGTCTGCAACATCCCGCTGCGCAATTGCTTGAGCGGCGCGCGCACCTGCAGCAATTAGTGCTGCGCCTCAAAAGCGCGTGGTCGAGGCATGCCGATAATCGGCACTGGCGCATTCGCGAGTTGCGGCAAAAGCTGAAAGCGCCGGAAACCGTGCGCTTGCAGCAACGCCAAGTCGACTTGGCGACGCGACTTAGGCGATCTGTTGAAAGCCATCTGGAAAGCATGAGGGCGCGCTTGCGAAATTTGAACTCGCATCTTGCGCACCTAAGTCCGAAACTTGTGCTCGAGCGGGGTTACAGCGTGGTTGAAGATGCCGCGGGAAAAATTATTCGCGACAGCGCGCAAATTGCCAGCGGCGATCAACTTAAAATGACTTTTGCCAGGGGCACGGCCAGAGCACGCGTGACCGGCAAAGGTTGACAACTTATCTACATCTGTTATGTAAGGAGGAATGCCATGGCCAAAAAGAACCAATCCGATGGGATTTACAAAATTGTCGAGATCGTCGGCAGCAGCAAAATATCCTGGGAAGATGCTGCGAAACATGCAGTGCAGATCGCGTCTAGGACATTGCGCGATTTGCGAGTCGCCGAAATTACCAAGCTGGACATGAAGGTGGAAGAAGGCAAGGTCGTCGCGTATCGCGCCAGAGTGACCTTGTCTTTCAAGTACCAGGCCTAAGCGCGAATCAGAGCGTACGGTTTGGTAGCCGGGCGCGGTCATAAGCCCGCGCACGACTACTGCGCAATGCGATTGCACCCGCCGTGCATCGAGCAGGCGGCGCGGGTATCGAGCCGGTTTAATCATTTCGCGGCAGCTGATATCGAGCGCTGCCACGCATTGCGACAGGGCTCGGCATCGGCGTACGATGTTGACAGTCATGTAAATGCCAAGCTAAAGTGGCGGCGTGATTCGCTATTTTAAAGCGTTGTCGTCGCGCGGCCGGCGCTGGTTGCTTCTATTGGCGCTCGTGAGTTTCATAGGTTTTTACGGCACGGGGCCGTTCCACCATCACAAAAACGCCACCGAAGAATTGTTGTGCCCGGCGTGTCAAGTCGCCTCGCATCAAGTTATAGATTTGCCCTCGCCTGATATCGCGCCTCTTCTGGCAAGTCTTTTCCTGATATTTTTACTTCCGCGGCCGCAGCGCTCTGTTCCCACAAACTGCGGCATACGATTCCGACCCCCGTCTCACGCACCACCTGCTGTTACCCCCAACTGAAGCAGTGATCGCGCTCGCCATCGGGTGAGCTTCCATCCATTGTTTCCGCGCCCATGATCGGTCGGCAAGGCTTGTTGTTTTAACCTGCCTTGCCGTATCCGAGGTTCGCGCATGCCATGGGCACATCACGCTTGAGGAGGGTAACACATGAAATTCGCTTACATTTTGCTGAGCGTCATGCTGGTACTGGGCTGTGCATTTTTTGATCTGCAAGCATATGCACAGCCGGCGGAGCAGCAACAGGTAACCGGGACCGCACAAGACGCGCTTGGCAGGCCGCTCGCCGGCGTCAATGTGAGTTTGAAATCTGCAAGCGGACAGGTCTTGGCGCAAACAAAGAGCGCCAGCGATGGCAAATTTGTATTCAAAAATGTGGAGCCTGGAACGTATGAAGTCGCCGCAGAAAAATCTGGATTTCAACAATCCTCGGTGATCGTGACGCTAAATACGGGAAAGAGCGCCTCCGCTACGGTGACGCTCGCATCCAAAGAGGCGCTTAACTTGCATATCGTTACCGAGCGATTGGAGCAGGCGCGCAACGGGTTGCTGCCTGAAACGGGGAGCAGTATTTATCGCTTCGACCTTAACGACATTACCGACTTGCCGCAGGGCGGAAACACGGCGATCAATGACGTGATTCTTCAGGCTCCAGGGGTTGCACAGGATTCGTATGGTCAATTTCATGTGCGCGGCGAACACGCCAATAACCAGTTCCGCATCAACGGGGTGATCCTGCCGGAGGGAATCACCGGTTTTGGACAGACCGTGGATACCCGTTTTATCAACAGAATGGATTTTCTTACCGGAGCGCTGCCTGCGCAGTACGGATATCGCACCTCCAGCGTATTAAGCCTGTACACAAAGACCGGGGCTTTCGAAAATGGCGCTGACCTGGGTGTTTATGGAGGAAGCCACAATACTTTTGAGACCTACGGGGAGGCCACCGGCTCAAAAGGACCATCAAATTTTTACGCAACCGTGTCGTACCTGCAAAACGATTTGGGAGTCAGCCCCCCCACGCCCGGTCCTAATCCCATTCATGATCACTCCGATCAAGCCAGGGGCTTTGGGTATTTCTCGTATCTTCTGAGCGATGAAGCCCGAGTCAATGTTATTGCGGCGGACGTGGAAGGTAACTTTGAGATCCCCAACAACCCGGGGCAACCCCAGGTCTGGACCCTGAATGGTGTTCCCACGTTTGATTCGGCGTTTCTGGATGAAAGCCAAAAGGAAACAAACCGATATGCCGTTCTGTCGCTGCAAGGAACTTCAGGAGCCGCTTTTGATTACCAGGTGTCTGCGTTCAACCGTTATTCCAAGACCACTTTTACTCCCGACCCAAGCGGCGACTTGATATTCACCGGGGTCGCGTCCAACGTGACCCGCAGCAGCTTCCTCAACGGTTCGCAAGGCGATGCCGGTTTCAAGCTGAACCCACAACATACTTTACGCAGCGGTTATTACGTGAGCGCAGAGCGGGCCGACTCCAATAACTCATCCTCGGTCTTTCCTACCGATACCCAGTTTCTTACAGACTCGACCATGCAGACCAGCGATGTGCCGTTCGGCATCATCGACAACTCGGCGATAACGGCGTGGCTGTTTGGCTTTTATCTGCAAGACGAATGGCATCCCATCGATAAACTCACCGTCAATTACGGCGCGCGCGTTGATCGATACCACGGTTACTCCGAAGGGGGTCAGGTGAGCCCGCGCTTGGGGACGGTATATCAATTAAGCCCCCAGACTGCGTTGCATGCTGCATTTGCGCGCTACTTCACGCCTCCACCCACTGAGCTGGTCTCGTCGAAAGACATTGCCTTGTTCGAAAATACCAGCAATGCCCCGTTTAACGGCCAAAACTCTCAAGTGCTGCCCGAGCGCTCTTATTACTTTGACGCGGGGATTACGCATCAGGCGACGCCGAACTTGAGTCTCGGGCTCGACGCTTATTACAAGTACGCGCGGGATCTGATCGACGAAGGGTTTTTTGGCTCGGCTTTGATATTGACTCCGTTTAATTACAACCGGGGCAAGGTTTATGGCACTGAATTCACCACCAACTACAAGAAAGGCCGATTTTCAAGTTATACCAATTTGGCGTATTCACAGGCGTGGGGAGAAGATGTCATCTCCGGCCAATATATGTTCGAAGCAGACGAACTTGCCTATATCGCCAACAATTATATACACCTGGACCACGACCAGCTGATCACAGCGTCCGCCGGCGTCGCGTACTTGCTGGGGGAAACCAAAGTCAGCTTGGACGGACTTTATGGCTCGGGGTTGCGGCAGGGTTTCGCCAACACAGACCATGTCACGCCCAGTCTGCAATTGAACTTCGGTGCCACGCGAAGTTTCGACGCCCCGTTGGTGGGAAAGCTTACTTGGCGCGTTGCAATGCTGAATATTCTTGACCGTACCAATATACTTAGGAGTGGTTCGGGCGTCGGCGTCTTCGCTGCCCAATACGCGCCGAGGAGAGCGGTTTACGGGGGCATTAGTAAACAGTTTTAAGGATGATGCGTTGATTGATGACGAATTAAATTAAGATAGGAGACTAATGATGCTGCATGACATTCACGAAGCACTGACCGCGCTGAAATTCGGCGGTATCATGATTTATCCGCTGATGGCTTTGGCTGTGCTCGCCTTGGCTGTCGTTCTCGACAAGGCGTTCGTGTATTGGCGCTACGTCCGGCTGCCCGCTGATTTACTCGGCTTGGTGGAAACCTACAACTTTGCATGGCCTGATCTGGCGCGGCGGCTGACGGCTCTTGGGCCACGCAACTACTTTGGCCGGTTTTTTCAAGTAATTCTCGCCAACCGCGCGCAGCCGTCCTGGTGGGTCGAGTCGCGAGCTGGGGACGAGGCGCAACAGATCGAAAAATCCCTGGCGCGCGGATTGTGGGTACTGGAAACCACAGTGACGGGTGCGCCGCTTTTGGGTCTGCTTGGAACGATCATCGGCATGATGAACGCCTTCCGGTTAATCGGCAGCAACGGGCTGGTGGATCCAGGCGGCGTGACTGGCGGAGTGGCCCAGGCATTAATCGCCACCGCCATCGGCATTCTTATTGCGGTCATAGCGCTGTTCGCGTTTAATTTTTTCTCACGCTTGCAAGCCCAGGCTTTGGATGAAATGGAGCGCCTGGGCACGCGGCTGATCGACCGTATCCGCCTGGACCGGCAGGAAAAGGAGGTGCGTCGTGAAGTTGCGTAAATCGAGGGACCATCGCCGCGGTCGCGTTGAAATCATCCCGATGATCGACGTCATGTTTTTTTTACTGGCCACATTCATGCTGGCGTCGCTCTCCATGCAAAACCTGCACTCCCTGGCGGTCAATCTGCCCCGGGGGCAGGCCGCTCTACTACAGCCTAATAAATCCGTGACGTTAACCGTAACACAGGACAACCGCATTTTTCTGGATAAAACTCCAGTCACGCTCGACACCCTTTCTGAATCACTGAAACCGATGTTGCAAGGACCCGATGCGCGGGTAATTGTTGCGGCGGACAGCGCGGCATCAAACGGCATCGTGGTGCAGGCAATGCTGCAGGCACGCAAGGCGGGAGCGGAACATTTTCTGATCGCCGTGAAGCATGTGGAGTAGCAGAGTCGCATCAGGAGGCGTTTTGCAGCTGGATAATCCATGGCACCGCCTGCCGTGGGTATTGCCGTGCGCGCTGCTGATCTGGGCGACGATGTTGTGGCTTGCAGGAATTTATTTGAAGCACTTGCAGCAGAATCTTACCGAGGTTAAACCGATCGAAGCGCAGTTGATCGAGTTACCGCCACCCCCGGCACCCGAGGTGCAACCTCCTGCGCCTGAAACGCCGGAACCGGAACCCATAAAAAGGAGAATCATCGTCAAACCCAAGATTCCCAAGCCCGTTATCGAGCACAAGCTGCCTCCGCCCGAGACCCCCCCGCCGCAACCGCGATTGCAAACCGAAACGCCGCCTGTTCAGCAACCGCCCAAGTCTGCGTCCGTTGTCGAGCCGCGCAGCACGATCGGTGGCGGCAATGTTGGCGCTCATGCAATTTTTCAGCCAAAACCTGAAATTCCAGACGAATTGCGCCAGGAGGCGATGAAGGCGATTGCTATTGCCCGTTTCCACGTAGCGCCCGACGGCAGCGCCACCGTCGAACTCATCAAGCCGACCAATAATCCGCGCATTAATCAGCTTCTCCTCAATACGCTAAAACAATGGCGGTTTTTCCCGGCGCTTATCGACGGCAAGCCGGTCGCTTCGACGCAAGATTTGCGCATTCACCTCGAAATCAAGTAAACGCAAAACGACCAACGCGTTTACAAATACAACGAATCGCTTGAAAAACTCCGGTGTGCGTATTGCTGCACGCTGTTTCTGAAAGCGTCGATCACCATCGATCCCTGTAGACAATATACTATACCCCAGTATATTATCGAGCGATCAGCGATCGGAGGATCCATGGGGCACACCATCAGTGAAAAGACCAAACTGCTCGGCCGGGTACGCCGCATCCGCGGACAGATCGAGGCGGTCGAGCGAGCCTTGGAAGTCGAAAAAGGCTGCGCAGAAGTGCTGCAACTCATTGCCGCGGCGCGCGGCGCGATCAACGGTCTGATGGCGGAGGTCATCGAAGACCACATCCGCCTGCACCTCGCCGACCCGGCGCGCGATTCCAAAGCCGAACGATCCAAAGGCGCGGTGGAGTTGATTGAAGTTGTACGCTCTTACCTGAAATAGCCTGAGGCACCGCCATCATGGCATTGAGCGAGAACCGCGCTTCATTGCCCAACCTCACCGAGCGAGCACGACACGGCAGCACGATTCCATTGCTGCAGTATGGAAATGCAGAGGCCCGCGAAGTGGCTTTCACATGGCTTGAAGCGGCGCGAATCGCCCTGGTCGCTTTGAGCGCTGCAGCGGTCTGGCTCCGGCTCTGGGAGCCCTTCGGCAAACTGAGCCTGATCGGTTTACTTGGCGTGATTATCGGCGGCTGGCCGATTTTCCGGGAGGCGGCCCAAAACATTGCGGCGCGCCGCATGACCATGGAGCTATCCATGACCGTCGCTATTGTTGCGGCAGCGGCTATTTCGGAATTTTTTACCGCCCTGATCATTACCTTATTTGTGCTTGTCGCCGAGGTGCTGGAGGGCATGACGGTATCGCACGGCAGAAAAGCGATCCGCAATCTGCTTGATTTTCTGCCGCGCTCGGTTTTGGTTCGCCGCGCAGGCACGCTGCAACAGGTGGACGCGGACGTTCTCCAAGTCGGTGATGCGGTTCTGGTCAATCCGGGCGGGCACATTCCGGTGGACGGCACAGTCATCGGCGGCCATTCTTTTGTCGATCAGGCGCGCATAACGGGCGAGTCGCTTCCGGTAGAGAAAAGCGCAGGAGCGACCGTTTACGCCGGATCGATCAATCAATCCGGTGCTCTGGAGATCCGCGCAGCGCGCATTGGCCGCGACACGAGCTACGGCAAGATCATTGAAGCGGTTGAAGAAGCGGAGCGCTCCCGCGCTCCGGTACAACGTCTAGCCGATCGGCTGGCGGGTTACCTCGTCTACTTTGCGCTGGGCGCCGCGGCGCTCACCTTTGTCATCACTCACGATATCTACTCCACGATCTCAGTGGTGATTGTCGCCGGCGCGTGCGGCATCGCCGCCGGCACGCCGCTCGCAATACTCGGTGCGATTGGCGCAGCGGCGCGCCTCGGCGCAATTGTCAAGGGCGGGCTGTACCTGGAACTGCTGGGGCGAGTGGATACGGTGGTGCTCGATAAAACCGGCACGCTCACTTTCGGCTGTCCCGCTGTGCAGGCGATCATTCCCTGTCCGGGCGTCGCGCGCGGCGCAATAATTGGGATTGCCGCCGCCGCGGAACTGCGTTCGGAACACCCCATCGGCAAAACCATCGTGGCATTCGCGCAGACGTTGGGCGAAATCATCGTCGAGCCCGAGCGTTTCGAATATTTTCCGGGCCAGGGAATCGTTGCGTCCGTCTCGGGCGAAGTGGCACTTGTCGGCAACCGCGCATTGCTGCAGAGCCATGGCATCGCCGCGCCGCGGGATCTGCTCGCGACGCATGAGGGCGCCTCCGAGGTGCTTGTCGCGCGGGAAGGAAAGCTGCTGGGTGCCATCGCCGTCGCTGACACGGTGCGACCCGAGGCGCGCCAAGCGATGCAAGAAATCGACCGCATGGGCATACGAACAATGTTGTTCACGGGTGATAACCAAACAGTCGCTGACGCAGTAGCGCAAAGTCTTGGCATTAAAGAAGTAGCGTTCGAGCTATTGCCGGAAGACAAACGTGCCCGCGTTAAGAGTCTCGTAGCGGCCGGCTCGACCGTCGCGATGGTGGGAGACGGAATCAACGACGCGCCAGCGCTAAGCGAGGCGAGCGTCGGCGTGGCGATGGGGTCGGGCACGGACGTAACGCGGGAAAGCGCGGATGTTGTTTTGCTGGGTAACGATCTGGTGAAATTCGTCGAGACTTTGGCAATCGCAAAACGCACCCGCAAAATCATCTGGCAGAACTTCGCCGGCACGATCCTGGTGGACGCTGTCGGCATCAGTCTCGCAGCGTTCGGAATGTTAAATCCCCTCTTCGCAGCGTTCATCCACGTGGCTTCAGAACTGACGTTTATCCTCAACTCTGCGCGGCTGCTGCCCGTAGTCGACTCAGCGACAGGCTGGGCGAGAATGCGAAGAAACATAGTCTTGCCTAACAACTCATGATGCGGGAACAATCGTTCCCAGCCGCTGCGTTCCACTCGATTTTTATTGCATTAACGTCTGCTCCACGCGGGCCAGTACTTTCTGAGGCAGGCGCGCGGAAAAGCAATCGATCGATTCCACATTCGGCATTGAGCGCAGCCATGTCATTTGACGTTTCGCAAGCTGACGGGTGGCGGCAATGCCTCTTTCGGCAAGGTCCTGATAACCGAATTCCTGGTCCAGGTACTGCCACACTTGGCGATAGCCAACGCAGCGCATGGAAGGCATGGAGCGCTGCAATGCGTAGTTGCTGCGTAGCCACTTAGCTTCCTCAATTAATCCCGAAGTCAGCATCCCGTTGAAACGTTCGGCGATGCGCTTGTGCAGGGCGGCGCGGTCATCGGGCATCAGCGCGATGGAAATAGAGCGGTAGGGCAGCGCCGTAATTTCAGTTTGTCGCAGTACCCGTGACATAGGTTGGCCGGTAAGATAGCAGACTTCCAGCGCACGCTGAATGCGCTGCGAATCGGTACGCTCGAGCCGTGCCGCGGTCACGGGATCGAGCCGCGTCAATTCCGCGTGCAATGCCGGCCATCCTGCTCGCTCCGCCATGGCATCTATTACCGCGCGTATCGCGGGATCGGCCGGCGGAAGCTCGCTCAAACCTTCGCGCAGCGTCTTGAAATAAAGCATGGTGCCGCCCACCAGAAGAGGCACCCGGTCGCGTGCGCTGATTTCTGCCATCAGCCGCAAGGCATTTTCGCGGAACTGTCCTGCAGAAAAACGCTCAGTCGGCTCAATTATGTTGATCAGATGATGCGGAACGCGCTTGAGCGTCGCCGCATCGGGCTTGGCAGTGCCGATATCCATGTGTCGGTAAATTTGTCCCGAATCGACGCTGATGATTTCGCACGGCAGATTTTGCGCAAGCTCGAGCGCAATCGTAGTTTTACCGCTGCAAGTGGGACCCATCAAAAAAACGGCCGGCGGCCATTTTGAGTAATGGGTGAAGGGTAAAAGGTGAGCGGTATTCTCACTTGCTTTTTCTTGATTTTTCTCCTCACTCTTCACTACTCACTCCTCACATATTGTTCATTTGCCGCGCATGAACATCTTGTCCAGCTCTTCCATCGTAATCTGGAACCACGTTGGACGGCCGTGATTACACTGGCTGGCGCGCTCGGTCGTTTCCATTTCGCGCAGCAAAGCGTTCATTTCTTCCACGCCAAGAATTCGTTTGGCGCGAACCGCACCGTGGCAGGCGAGGGTGGCCAACAGATCGTTGCGCCGCTCGTTAAGCACGCTGCTTGCACCGATCTCGCGGATGTCTCTAAGCACCGCACGCGCAAGATCGGCGGCATCAGCGTTTTTGAGCATGGCCGGGACCGCGCGCACCGCCAGTGCATTGGGGCCGACAGGAGCGATTTCAAATCCGAGCTCGCGCAGCAGCGCACTATGTTCTTCAGCAGTGGCGACATCCAGCGTGTCCGCATTGAATGTGGCGGGTATCAGCAACGGCTGCGTTGCCGGTGTTCCGGCGTTGAGCGCGTTTTTTACTTTTTCGTACACGACCCGTTCGTGAGCCGCGTGCATGTCCACAATCACCAACCCCTTGTCGTTTTGGGCGAGGATGTAAGTTCCCTGCAACTGCCCCAACGCAAATCCAAGGGCAGGGATGTCCTGCCGCGCATTATTTATCGGCGACGCTTGGGAACGCGCCATGTCGGCAAACAGGGTTTCATACAATGCTTTCGGCTGGGCAGCCTCGAAGTTCATGCCGGATTGCACTGAATGATCGCGCGCAACAAAAGGATTGGCGGGCGCTGCTCGTGCTGCGTTGTGATCCACGACCGGCGCAGACAAGGCCTTGTTGAGCGAATGGTAAACGAACTGATGCACGGCCCGCGCATCACGAAAGCGCACTTCGATTTTGGTCGGATGCACGTTGACATCAACCACGGCGGGATCGATTTCCAGGAACAGCACGAAGGCCGGGTGGCGCTCATGATGCAGGATGTCATGGTAGGCTTCGCGAATGGCGTGGGCGAGCAGCTTGTCGCGCACGAAACGGCGGTTGACGTAGAAATATTGGGTATCGCGCGCACCCCGGGAATAAGCTGGAAGGCCGGCCATTCCCCACAAGCGCAGCCCTGCGGAGTATTCGTCAATCGCTACCGAAGCTGCGGCGAAATCATCGCCCAGCACAGCTCGAATGCGGTCAGATGCATCTTGCGCCGGCAAGCGCCATTGAGCGCGCGAATTGTGCTGCAGGCTAAAGCTCACGTCCGGGCGGCTTAGTACAGTGCGCTTGAATACTTCTTCGCAATGCGCGAATTCCGTAGCTTCGCTTTTGAGAAATTTGCGCCGCGCCGGAGTATTGAAATACAAATCCCGCGCCTCGACGCTCGTGCCGCGGCTCAGGGCAGCCGGCGCGACAAATCTCGTTGCGCCGCCGGATGATTCGATTTTCCACGCATGCTTGTCTTGCGCTCTCCGGCTTGCCAGAGCGAGCTTTGACACCGCTGCAATGCTGGCGAGCGCTTCGCCGCGAAAGCCGAGGCTTACCACGCGCTCCAGGTCATCTAGAGAAGCGATCTTGCTGGTGGCATGGCGCGCCAGTGCGAGGGTCAAGTCTTCCTTTGCGATACCGCTGCCGTTATCCAGGACCCTCAATAGCTTCATTCCGCCTTGCTCCAGCAGCACCGAAATTTCTCCGGCGCCCGCATCCAGGCTGTTTTCGAGCAGTTCCTTGAGCGCCGAAGCAGGGCGGTCCACTACCTCGCCGGCAGCGATTTGGTTAATCAGCAAATCGGGTAATATACGGATTGCGGACATGTGCGGAGCGGAAAAACTGATGTCCAGTATACAAGATTTTTCGCTTATAATTTGTCGTCCGCCCGATTCTTTAAGAACATTGGGAGATTCATAATAATGCAGATCGGCATTTCCGCGGAGACGCGCAGCGGCGAAAAGCGTGTCGCCGCCACGCCCGAAACCGTTAAAAAACTTACTGCGCACGGCCATCATAAAGTCTTAGTGCAATCCGGTGCAGGCGTGGCAGCCAGCATTCCCGATTCAGAATTTGCCGCCAGCGGCGCCAGCGTTATCGGCAGCGCCGCCGAAATGTATGCGCAATCGGAAATCGTGCTTAAGGTGCGCGGTCCCGAAGCCCCGGAACTGGCTATGATGCGCAAGGACTGCGTGCTCGTCGGCCTGCTGGCGCCGCAGCAGACTTCGCAAATCGAGGCTTACGCCAAACACGGGCTCACTGCTTTCGCGATGGAACTCTTGCCGCGCATCTCGCGCGCGCAAAGCATGGACGTGCTTTCATCGCAGGCCAACATTGGCGGATACAAGGCGGTAATTCTCGCGGCGGATACCTACCAGCGCTTCTTTCCGATGCTCATGACCGCAGCGGGGACGGTGAAAGCCGCGCATGTGCTGGTGCTGGGGGCAGGAGTGGCGGGCCTGCAGGCCATTGCGACTGCGAAGCGCCTGGGTTGCGTGATCGAGGCGTTCGACGTGCGGCCCGCTGTCAAAGAGCAGGTGGCAAGCCTGGGCGCAAAATTTGTGGAAGTGCCCCTTTCCGAAGAAGAAAAGAAGCGGGCAGAAACTGCCGGCGGCTATGCGGGCGAAATGTCCGAGGATTATAAAAAACGCCAGGCGGAATTGATACATCAGCGCGCAATCGCGTCCGATATTGTGATTAGCACTGCCCTGATACCGGGCAGACCCGCGCCGGTGCTGGTGAAAGAGAACACCGTGCAGTCCATGAAACCCGGCTCGGTGATTGTAGACATGGCGGTGGAAGCCGGCGGCAATTGCGAGGCTTCCGAGCTGGACAAAATTGTGGTGAAACACGGAATCAGTATTATCGGCATCTCAAATCTGCCGGCGCTGGTGGCGGCGGATGCCAGCGCCCTTTACGCGCGCAACCTGCTTAATTTCCTGGGCGTCATGCTGGATGCAAAAAGCGGCGCATTCAACATCAACCGCGAGGACGAAATAATTGCGGGCACGCTGGTATGCATGAACGGCGAAGTGATTAAAAAAACGTGAAGAGTGAGGCGCTAGGGGTGAAGCATCCTAAAGCAACTCTGTTTTTACCTCTTGCTCTTGACTGATTTTGCTGAGGAGCCAATATGACCGGAACCATCGACCCAACCATTATCAATATTACAGTATTCGTGCTGGCGGTATTCGTTGGCTACCACGTGATCTGGAATGTCACTCCGGCGCTGCATACGCCATTGATGTCGGTGACGAACGCGATTTCCGGAGTCATCATCGTCGGCGCCATTCTCGCTGCGGGTCCAACCGAATTCGATTTCGGCATGATCGTCGGTTTCGTGGCGGTGGCGCTGGCCTCGGTAAATGTTTTCGGCGGCTTTCTGGTGACGCAGCGCATGCTGGAAATGTTCAAGAAAAAGGCCCCCAAAAAAGAATAAGGAAGCCGCTATGAGCATCAATCAAGTCGCACTCACCTACCTAATCGCCTCGGTGTTTTTCATCTTGGCGTTGAAAGGCCTGTCGTCTCCGGTGGCGGCGCGGCGCGGCAACCTTTTCGGCATGGTTGGAATGGTAATGGCGGTGTTGACGACGCTGGCCGTTACCCGTGGCGTGCCGTACATACTTATGGCAATCGCGGCGGGCGGCACGGTGGGCGCGATTGTCGCCAGGCGGGTGCACATGACCCAAATGCCTGAGCTGGTTGCGGCAATGCACTCCCTGGTTGGATTGGCCGCGGTACTCATCGCAATTGCGGCAATCAACAATCCCGCTGCGTTCAACATTCCGGTGCCGCTGCCCCGGGGCAACCGCATGGAGCTATTCATCGGCACGTTTGTCGGCGCCATCACGTTCTCCGGCTCGGTCATCGCGTTCGGCAAACTCTCCGGCAAGCTTTCCGGCGCCCCGGTGGTATTCAAGGGCCAGCACTGGCTCAACCTGATTCTCGCGATCGTCATGATAGGCTTCGGCCTCGCTTTCTATTTCGCCGCGCCCGACTCGCAGTGGCCGCCATACATTGTAATGGCGGCGATCGCGTTCTTGCTGGGATTCCTGATTATCATCCCCATTGGCGGCGCCGACATGCCGGTGGTGATTTCCATGCTGAATTCCTATTCGGGATGGGCGGCGGCGGGAATCGGTTTTTCGCTTAACAACAACATGCTGATTATTTCCGGGTCATTGGTCGGATCGAGCGGTGCGATCCTGTCGTACATCATGTGCAAGGCGATGAATCGCTCATTCTTCAGCGTCATTCTCGGCGGGTTTGGCGCCGCGGAAGGCGCAACAGCGGCAGGAGCACAAAACAGGACCGTGAAAAGCGGCAGCCCTGAAGATGCCGCTTTCCTGATGGCCAACGCCGAATCGGTCATCATCGTGCCGGGATACGGCTTAGCGGTAGCACGCGCCCAGCACGCAGTAAAGGAAATGGCCGAGAAATTGCGCTCCAAAGGAGTCAACGTGCGCTACGCAATTCATCCAGTTGCGGGGCGCATGCCTGGACACATGAACGTGCTGCTGGCCGAAGCCGAGGTGCCTTATGACCAAGTATTCGAAATGGATGACATCAACAACGAATTCGGCACCACTGACGTGGCGCTTATCCTGGGCGCCAACGACGTAGTCAATCCGGCGGCGAAAACGCCGGGCAGCGCGATTTTCGGAATGCCAATACTCGAAGCATACAAAGCGCGCACGGTTCTGGTTAATAAGCGCTCGATGGCGACAGGCTATGCGGGGTTGGATAACGAGCTTTTCTACATGGACAAGACGATGATGGTGTTTGGGGACGCAAAGAAAGTAGTCGAGGATATTACAAAGGCAATTTAGAAAAAAAGAGCAGGACGGGTGGTCCCCTTTACACTTTCACGACCCCGCCCTGCTTAAGGAGGAACCTTACTCTGTCATTCCATGGCCCGTGGTTAGATCAACGGGAGCATTCAGTCTGGGAGGCTGCAGGTATCCGGTATTCAGTGTGTCCGGCTAATCCGCCGAGCCTGAAAGCCAGCACCGAGATAATTAGCGCCACAGCGAGATTTGCATACATCGGATTCAATTTCGCCAACATGGCACACCTCCCTTTCGTAACCGTCCTGAAATCATTTACTGCCCGTGAAACCACTGCTTTCTGCTCTCACCCATTAATGAGCAACCGCTGTGCCAATAGCGCCTAAAAATCGTGGATTGTCCTTTTAAAACAGACTATTTCAAACGACGAACGTCAATCTGACCCGACAAGCGGTTTTAACCGCAAGAGCGCTTGGTAAGGGGTGTGAAGCAGTTCACAAAAGTGCTGAGAAAATTTCCGGCAGGTGTCTGAGAGTTGACTATATTGCGGAAATTTGGACGCGTTTCATCATGGCAATGTACCGATTTTCCGCCACGATGGCGCCGGTTATTGCGGATGAATGTCGCCGGATTTGAATGCGCTGGCGATCAACTTGATGGCGTTCTGGTGCAGCTCATCCAGCGACGCCAACGGCTCCAATTTGCAGGACTCGCGCGTGTAAACCGGCGCTTCAAGCTCGACTTTGACTGAGTAGTCTTTGAGGTTTACCTGAAACTCAAAACGCTTGCGGAGGCTTTCTTCAGTTTGCAATTGCTGATTGCAGCGGCCGCAGTAAAAATGCTTCTTGAGCAAACCTTTCTTTTTGCCTGCAGATATCGTCCCGAGATTGGCGTCATCCATGAAAAAATCCATGAAGCCGGCGCCAAATGCGGGATAGACAAACCAGCGGTGATTTCCCGGACAATACCATCGCCGGCACGTTATGTAACGTAATCTTGAAAGAACCTGCTTCCCCAGCGACGCTGGAAAAAATTTCGAGCTTTCCTTCCTTTGCGCATTTACTGCAATTTTTCTGTTTTGCAGTAGCCGTGTAGGCGCTCCTCCCTGGAAGGCTGCAAGGCGCTGCAGCAGCCGGCCGCAAGCCTGGGCCTGGTCCTAGCATTTAATGTACTTGCGCGAACCTGGATTTGGCGAGAGGGGGATTATTGGCGAAATAACGCTTGATGCCGTCGACGATCGCGTCGGCGATTTTATTCTGGTAGCTGTCGTCCTTCAGTTTTCTTTCTTCTACCGGGTTGCTGATAAATGCGGTCTCCACCAATACCGAGGGGATATCGGGCGCCTTCAGCACCGCGAATCCCGCCTGTTCGACTGACTCGCGGTGCAGCTCGTTGACAGTTCCCAGTTCGGTGAGCACGGCTCTGCCAAGCTTTACGCTGTCATTGATAGTCGCGGTTTGTGCGAGGTCAAGCAAGGTCTCCTTGAGGTATGGATCGCGGACATTAAGATTGACTCCGCCAATCAGGTCCGACTGATTTTCGCTGTTCGCAAGCCAGCGGGCAGCGGCCGACGTAGCTCCGCGCTCAGAGAGTGCGTACACGGACGAGCCGCGCGCATTTGGCCGGATGTACGCGTCGGCGTGTATGGAAATAAACAGGTCCGCTCTTACTTTTTCCGCCTTGCGCACGCGGTCCTGTAAATCAATAAAATAATCGCCGTCGCGGGTCAGAATGCTCCGCATATTCGGCTCCTGGTCAATCCTGGCCTTGACTTTCCGCGCAATCGCCAGCGTCACGTCTTTCTCGCGTGTGCCGAAGCGTCCGCGGGCGCCCGGATCTTCGCCACCGTGCCCGGGATCGATCGCGATGGTGATGAGCCGAGTCACATTCTGGTTGGCGTCGGCATCGCGCTTGCCGGCAGTAGACCCCACCTTTTGGCTCTTGGTTTGATCATTGGCTTCCTTGCCGGCTACGGTGGGCGCGGTGGGCACGTCTGTCTTTTCCGCAGATGCAGAGGCGTTGTCTTGCTGCGCCATTTTGCTTTCGGATTTCTGCACCAGTGCCATCAGCGGATCAATCGGCTGCGCGGGGTATATGTCCAACACCAGGCGGTAGCCGTAATCGCCCACGGGCTGCAACGCGAATATTTGCGGTTTGACCTCGCCCTTTAAGTCGAGCACCATGCGCACTACGCCGGGCTTGAAGGTGCCGACGCGCAGCTGCTTGATATACGGATCTGTCGCGGAAATTTTTGACGAACCGTCATTCAGCGCGTTGTTCAATTCAATTTTTTCGAGATCAAGTACCAGGCGGTCCGGATTCTTGATCGTGAAAAGATTGTAGGTAAGCGGCGCATTGGATTCTATGGTCAAGCGTGTGTAGTCCTGTGCAGGCCACACACGTACCGCACTTACCTGGGTCGCAGCATCAACCGGGAGAGAAGCGAGTAGTGGAATACACAGAGAACAAGCTGCCGCGAGCGCTTTGCACAGCGCATTTGGACTCACCCCCCGTGCATTTGAGCTAAACATTGACTGCCTGTCTCCGTCGCTCCTTCGATCGTGGCATCGCGGCCTGCACCTTCTATCCGCAGACTGATTTTGATATCTGGCGCGGGCAACCACGCTCCGGCATTCTCCGGCCATTCCACCAAACAGACCGAGCGCGTGCCGAAATATTCGCGGAAGCCCGCATCGTGCCATTCCTTGGCATCTTCGAACCGATAAAAATCAAAGTGATATAAGTCTAACCTAGAAAGTGGGTAAAGTTCAACCAGTATGTATGACGGGCTTTTGACTTTTCCCCGGTAGCCCAGCCCTTCGAGAATGCCACGCACCAGCGTGGTTTTGCCGGCACCCAGTTCGCCGTAAAAGTACACCTTCAGCCCCGGCTGCAGGATTGGCGCGATCTGCATGCCGAGTTCGCGTGTCGCTTGTGCGTCGGGCAAGTGGCGTATGATTTTCATTTCCGGCTGATTATGATGAAGGCCATGCAAGGTACTGCAATCCGAGATTCCTGTTCAAATGCCGACTATGAGCAGCTCGCCGCGGCGATCAAGACGTGGGGGAAAGCGCTTGGCTTCCAGGAAGTCGGCATTGCGGATACCGATCTTGGCGAAGCTGAACTGCGGCTCCTGGAATGGCTGGAAGAAGGATGCCACGGCGACATGGATTATATGGCAAAACACGGCGCGAAACGCAGCCGCCCCGGCGAACTTTTGCCCGGCACCGTGCGCGTCATTTCAGTTCGCATCAACTACCATCCGCAGCACGCGCGCGACAGCGCAGAGGTGCTGGCGGACGGCTGCAAAGCCTACATTTCGCGCTACGCGACCGGGCGTGATTACCATAAGGTTCTGCGCAGCCGACTGCAGGCGCTGGTGGACAAGATTCATGAGCGCAGCGGCGGTCGCTGCCGGGTATTCACGGATAGCGCGCCGGTAATGGAAGTCGAGCTCGCGCGCAAAGCCGGTTTGGGTTGGCGCGGAAAGCATACCTTGTTGCTCACCCGTGAAACCGGTTCGTGGTTTTTCCTGGGTGAGATTTATACTGACCTGCCGCTGCCGGCGGACGGCGTGCAGCAGGACCATTGCGGCACCTGCGAAAAATGCATTGATATCTGTCCCACGCAGGCGATTGTCGCGCCCTACAAGCTCGATGCGCGGCGCTGCATTTCCTATCTCACCATAGAGCACAAGGGAAGCATCCCCGCCGAGCTGCGCCCGCTGATAGGAAACCGCGTTTACGGCTGCGACGACTGCCAGCTGATCTGTCCGTGGAATAAATACGCGCAGCCTTCCTGTGAAGAGGATTTCGCGGTGCGCCACGGCCTTGATGACGCGGATCTCATCGCGCTGTTTGCCTGGAGCGAAGAGGAATTTCATGACAAGCTTGCTGGCAGCGCGATTCACCGCATCGGTTATGAACGCTGGTTGCGCAATCTGGCGGTCGGGCTTGGAAACGCGCCACCTTCGAAAGAAGCGGCAGCGGCACTGCGGCGGCAGACGAATCACCCCTCGCCGCTGGTAAGGGAACATGTGCAGTGGGCCCTCGAGCGGCAATGCGCCTAGCGCATGCATCATGAAAAGCTCGATTGTTCTGCTTTCGCTATTGCTGCTCGAGGTCTCCGCGCCAGCGCAGGCGGCCGATTCCCCAGATGCTTATACGGTCGAAATCGCGGGCAGCAGCCTGGATATCGTGTTCGCTTCGGGCGAATTGGAGCTTCAACGATCCAAGGTGCTCGACTGGATCTCAAGCTCCGCCCAAGCGGTGGCGGGTTATTACGGTCGCTTTCCGGTACGCCGCGCGCAAATCACCTTCATTCCGGTCGCAGGCAGCGGCGTGCAATCGGGCAAATCGTTTGGATATCCTTCCGCGCGGGTGAGAATTTGGATTGGCACTTCTGCCACAGAAACGGATCTCAGGAATGACTGGAAGCTGGTGCATGAACTGGTGCATCTTGCATTTCCCTCCGTGAGTGAAAGTCACCACTGGATCGAGGAGGGAATCGCCACCTATGTCGAGCCCATCGCGCGCGCCGAAGCGGGGCAGTTGAGTGTGGAAAAAGTATGGGGTGACCTGGTGCACGGATTGCCCCACGGGCTGCCGCAACCGGGCGACCGCGGGCTTGACTACACGCCGACCTGGGGGCGCACTTATTGGGGCGGAGCGCTGTTCTGTTTGCTGGCCGACATCGAGATTCACAAACGCACTCAAAACCGCTTCGGATTGCAGGATGCGCTGCGCGCCATCAACGCCGCCGGCGGCAGCATCGAAGTCAGTTGGTCATTGCGGCGCGCTCTCAAGGTCGGCGATGATGCGACCGGCGTTCCAGTGCTGACCGAGCTCTACGAACGCATGCGCGCCGCGCCCGTGGGCGCCGATTTACCCGAGCTGTGGCGCAACCTCGGCGTCGCCGTTGATGGCGGAAGCGTGACGTTCGACGACCACGCGCCGCTTGCCAAGGAGCGGCTCGCAATTACCGCCGCTCATTCGGGATAAACCCGGTTCAGGGATTCTTCCAGCGCTTGAATCCAGTGCTTCACCGGAAGTTCGGTTGCACTTTGCAAATGCGCAAGGCAGCCGATATTGGCGGTTAGAATTCGACTGGGCGCGCCTGACGTGAGCGCCTTGATTTTGTTCGCCAGCAGTTGTTGTGAAAGTTCGGGCTGCAAAATCGAGTAGGTCCCGGCCGAACCACAGCACAGATGCGAATCGGCTACACGAGTCAGCTCAAAGCCGCAATCCGAAAGAAGCTTTTCTACCACGCCTCCCAGCTTGAGCGCGTGCTGCAGCGAGCACGGCGAATGAAAAGCGGTCTTCGCTTCGCGTTTTGGCGGTTGCAGAAGCTGCGCGCGGATTTTGTCTTTTTCCGCAACGATGACTTCGACAATGTCTTTGGAAATCGCTGAAACGCGCCGCGCTTTTTCGGAATACACGGGGTCATCATTAAGCAGATGCCCGTATTCTCTCAGCATGGCACCGCAGCCGCTGGCGGTAATCACCAGCGCTTCCGCGCCTCGCTTGATGTCGGGCCACCAATTATGAATGTTGCGGCGCATGTAGTGCAGACCCTCTTTCTGCGCGTTCATGTGATATGGAAGCGCCCCGCAGCAGCCGCGAACCGGAATGAGCGAAATACCGAGCCGGTCCAGCACTCGCGCCGCCGCGCTGTTAATGGCGGGGGCGATCGCGGGTTGCACGCAGCCTTCAAGCACCAGCATTTTGCGCGCGTGATGGGTTGAAGGCCATGCGCCCGCGCGGGCGGCTCGCGGAATCGTGCGCCGTATTTTTTCAGGCAGCAGCGGGCGCACCAGCCGGCCCAGCCCGAGCAGCGGATTAAACAAAGCGGGATTAGTGAATGTTGTTCGCAGCGCAGCGCGCTTCAAGTTCTCGATGAAACTGCGCTTCACGCGTTGTTCCACCAGGTCGCGGCCGATGTCGGCAAGGCGCCCGTAGCGCACCCCCGAAGGGCAGGTGGTTTCGCAGGCGCGGCAGGTCAGGCAGCGGTCCAGATGCAAGCGCGTTTTTTCGGTCGGCTGCGCGCCTTCCAGCATTTGCTTGATGAGATAAATTCGCCCGCGTGGTCCGTCGAGTTCGTCTCCCAGCAATTGATACGTGGGGCAGGTGGCATTGCAAAATCCGCAATGTACGCAGGTGCGCAGAATGGAATCCGCTTCCCGCCCTTGCGGCGTGTCTTTGATGAATTCTGCGAGCCTGGTTTCCATTCAAAATTGTGGGTACATGCGCCCGCGGTTGAAAATCGCAGCGGGATCGAAATTCTCCTTTAGCCGCCGGTGAATTTTGAGCAGCGCCGGCGGTAGCGGTTGGAAGACGCCCACAGATTTATCGCTGGCCCGGAATAATATGGCATGTCCGCCAGCAGCGGTAGCTGCGTCGCGAATGGTTTTGGCATTCGCGTCGCTTTTCAGCCAGCGCAAGCTCCCGCCCCACTCGATGAGCTGATGACCTGGAAGTTTCAAAGGCGGCGTGGTGGATTTGATTGAAAGCCGCCACAACGGCGCGGCGCCGCTGAAAAACGGATCGGTCTGTTCGCGAACGCCGTTCCAGAAGCCCGCGCCTTGTTCATCGCCGATGCGCTCGCCGCCGAGCTTTCTGGACATCGCTTCCACTGCCGAGATTGCGCCGGAAAGCCGCACACTGAGCTTGCCACCCGAATAAGCGCTAGCGGAAATCGGCAGCGGCTGGCCCGCCCATTGGTTCAGCATCTCGATGGCTTTTTCTTCCGTCTGCTCGAAACGCAATGTGCTTTCCGCGGGCGGGAGCGGTAGCACCTTGAGCGAAACTTCGAGAATCAAACCCAGCGTGCCGAGTGAACCGGTCATCAAGCGCGACACGTCGTAGCCCGCGACGTTTTTCATGACCCGTCCGCCGAAGCGCAAATCGTTGCCGCGCCCGTCCATCATGCGCACGCCGAGCACGAAGTCGCGTGTCGAGCCCGCTGCTGCGCGGCGCGGCCCCGAAAGCCCGGCAGCGATGCAGCCGCCCAGCGTGGCGCCGCCAAAATGCGGCGGCTCAAACGCCAGCATTTGCCCGTGTTCTTTTATTGCCGCCTCGATTTCGACAAGCGGTGTGCCGGCGCGCGCGGTCATCACCAGCTCGCTGCATTCGTAATCGATGATGCCGGAATAGGGTTTGGTATCGAGTATTGCGCCGTTCAGTTCGCCGCCGTAGAAATCCTTGCTGCCGCCGCCGCGGATGCGCAACGCGGCTTTTTTCTCAGCGGCATTGCGGATGGTTTCAGAGAATTGTTGGATTAATTCTTGCATCGGGATCAGACGAGAGTCAGGGTGTTAGAAATCGCTAAAACTGCAACAGGCGCTCTTCAGAACCCCTCACTGCTTACCGTTTACTTCTCACACCCTAAAATCTCGGTAGTTCTGGGAATTTTTCTTGGCCGCGGTGCACGTGCATGCGCCCGAACTCGGCGCAGCGGTGCAATGTGGGCACCGCCTTGCCCGGATTCAGCAGGCCGGGTTCGTCGAATGCCCGTTTCACGCCGTGAAACGCTTCCAGTTCATTGGAGCGGAACTGGATGCACATCTGGTTGATTTTTTCGATGCCGACCCCGTGCTCGCCGGTGATAGTGCCGCCGACTTCGACACAAAGCTCCAGGATCTCCCCGCCGAACTCCTCCGTTCGACGCAGTTCATCGGACTGGTTGGCGTCGTACATGATGAGCGGGTGCAGATTTCCGTCGCCGGCATGAAACACGTTGGCGCAGCGTAAGCCGTATTTGTTTTCCATGTCGCCGATCGCGTGCAACACCCGGGAGAGCTGTTTCCGCGGAATGGTTCCGTCCATGCAATAATAATCCGGCGTAATCCGTCCCACCGCGGGAAATGCCGCCTTGCGCCCCGCCCAGAACCTCTGGCGTTCATCGTCGCTTTGGGACACTCGCGTTTCAGTTGCGCCGCTTCGTTTCATCACGTCCTGGATACGCCTGATTTCATCATCCACGTCTTCGGCGCAGCCGTCCGATTCGCACAGCAGAATCGCTTCCGCATCCAGCGGATAGCCGGCGTTGGCGAACGGTTCCACCGCCTGAGTCATGCGTTTGTCCATCATTTCCAGGCCTGCGGGAATAATTCCGGCATTAATGATATTTGCCACCGCGTCTGCCGCGCGGCCCACCTCGTCAAAGGCCGCCAATACCACCTGCGCGCGCTCGGGCAGTGGCAACAGCTTCACCGTGATTTCGGTAATTGCTCCGAGCATGCCTTCGGACCCGGTCATCAACGCCAGCAAATCGTAGCCCGGCGAATCCAGCGCCTCGCTCCCGATTTCCAGGAGCTCGCCTTCAATGGTAAATACGCGCAGCTTGAGAATATTGTGCAAGGTGAGGCCGTATTTCAGGCAATGCACTCCGCCGGAATTTTCCGCGACGTTGCCGCCGATGCTGCACGCAATCTGGCTGGACGGGTCGGGCGCATAATAAAGCCCGTAGGGCGCGGCTGCTTCGGAAATGGCGAGATTGCGCACGCCCGGCTGCACGCGCATGGTGCGCGCGACTGGATCGATTTCCAGGATGCGCATGAATTTACCCATCGCAAGCAGCACGCCTTCCGAGTGGGGAAGCGCGCCCCCTGAAAGTCCGGTGCCCGCGCCGCGCGCAACAACGGGTACGTTGTGCTCGCGGCATGCGCGCAAAACGCGCTGCACTTGCTCTTCGTTTTCAGGCAGCACCGCCATTAAGGGTAGCTGGCGGTAAGCGGCGAGCCCGTCGCATTCATAAGGCTTAAGCTCTTCGCGTTCCGCCAATACCGCTTGCGCTGGCATGAAGCTGCGCAATTGCGCAAGCAGCGATGTGCGAACAGGTAGTTTTTCAACTGCGGCGTGCATGGAGTCTGCTTAATTTAAGTTACTTACAACTTTACGCGACTTCCAGGAGGTTGGAAAGCGCGGCGCGGATTTATTCCTGCGCCATTTCCGGGTCTATTTTCGGCTCGCGCAGGCCGAGCAGGCTCAGGAGTAAAAGCGCAGCGCCGATCGACAGCATGCCGGCGATTTCCCATTGCTTGGGTTGTTCTCCGAGTTCCAGCCACGCGGCGAGCACGCCGACTACGGGAACCATGAGTGAACCCAGTCCCGCGGTTCCCGCCGGCAAATGCTCCAGCACGTAAAGCCATAACAGCCAGGCTAGCGCGGTGCCGAGAACTGCGTTGTAAATAACCGCGAACCAGAAGTAGCCGCTCAACTCGATCGGCTGCTGCGGTACAAGGAAAGTAATTCCGACCAGTACGATTGCTCCGAGCAGCATCTGCCAGGCGGTGAGCGAAAGCAAATCGAGCTGCACGCGGCTGCGCAGTTTTTTTGCCACGATGACCGCCGCCGCCCAGCTAATCCCGGCCGCGGTGGCGATGATGCTGCTGGCAAGGCTGCCTTGCGGATTCCACGGCTGGAGGATAAAAAACAAGCCCGCAAGCGCCATGGCAACCGCGAGCCACTGCATGCCGTGTATGCGTTCATGCAGCAGCGGCCATGCAAGAATCAACAGCCAGAAGGTCATGGTGTAGGAAAGCACCGCGGTCTTGCCGGCGCCGCCGTCCACCACCGCCCACATGATTAGTGCGGTAAATATCGTGGTTTGCAGCAAGCCCAGCAGCAGCGTGGATTTTAGTTCCACCGGGCGCAACGGTTTTCTCATCCAGGCCAAAACCGCGAACAAACACAGCGCGCCGAAAAAGGTGCGCAGCGCGGCGAAATCAAAAGGCCCGCAGAAGGCCAGCACTTTTTTCATCACCACCCAGTTATAGCCCCAGATGAAAGCGAGCACGATGAGCGCCAAGGCGGCGGAGCGGGGGTGGGATTTATTATTCAATTTACTCTTCGCATGAAAATCTAGGGTCTTGGCGGATTTTACCTTTTATTTGCTAACGTTATTGCATCATCCGTGCAACGGCAGTGCGAATTTTATTGCTTTTTAATTGGGCCTGCGGGTATATTCTTTCCTATAAAACGTGCTTGAACATTCCATTATTAAATCGACGGCACGTATTTATATGTCGGCGGGGTAACAAAAATCAAAACGCCGGCGAGACTTTAAACCTTAAAAAACTCGCGGAAACCGGCTCGGAACCATTGATCCTGATGAGGGAGGCATCAGTGGATGCAAATCGACCTATTTCGACGCAAGCTTTTGTCTGGGGGTTGGGCGGCATTTGCCAACTGCAGAGAATTCCGTTTGCCCCTGAGCTGGTCCTGCGGCAAATCCCTCCGCCTTATAATCTGCTTTCACTGCAGCGGGCTGCACAAGGGCTCGGAATTAAAAGCAGCTTTCGCGCGGTTTCCGCAGCCGACCTCAACAAACTGGTTTTGCCGTGCATCGCTGTCCTAAAACTAAAAGCTTCCGCTTCTCCTTCTCGGGGTGAGGGTAAGGAAGAAGCCCATTTCAGCATTGCTCTTGTCGTCAAAACTGATGAGAAGCAAATAGTGCTTTTCGAGCCGGGCGATCCTAATCCCAAATCGTATCCTGTCGCCGAATTCGAAACGCGTTATGCCGGCCAGGTCATGCTGTTCACCCGGAAAGAGCAGGCTGCCACCGACAAGGATGCTGCGCGGTTGCAGCAACAGACTTTCGGTTTCAAGTGGTTCATTCCCGAACTCCTCAAGCACAAGCAAATCTGGCGCGATGTGCTGCTGGCCTCGCTTGCCATTCAGCTCATGGCGCTTGCCACGCCGTTGTTCACCCAGGTCGTGATTGACAAGGTGGTGGTGCACCAAACCATGAATACCCTGGTGGTGATAGGAATCGGGCTCGCCGTATTCATGCTGTTTACCTCTGCCATGAGCTGGGCGCGCCAGTATTTGGTGCTGCACACCGGCAACCGCGTGGACGCAGTGCTGGGCGGCCAGGTGTTCGAGCACATTTTGAAATTGTCGCCGCGCTATTACGAACACCGCCCAACCGGCGTGGTTGTGGCGCGAATCCACGGGGTGGAGACCATTCGCGAATTTGTGAGCGGCGCGGCGGTGACGCTGATCCTTGACTGCCCGTTCCTGCTGATATTCCTCGCCATCATGTTTTATTACAGTTGGCTGCTGAGTCTGATTACGCTTGCGCTGCTCGGGGCTATCATCGCCTTGAGCGTGGCCGTGGTGCCGTTCCTTCGCCAGCGGCTCAACCAGCAGTTCCTGCTGGGTGCGAGAAACCAGGCGTTCCTTACCGAATACATCGCCGGCATGGAAACCGTGAAATCCTTGCAAATGGAGCCGCAGCTCAAAAGCCGCTATGGCGACTACCTGGCCGCTTATCTCAATTCCAGCTTCAATACTCGCAGCCTGTCCAATGCCTACAACGTCGCCGCTAACACGCTGGACCAACTTCTGACCTTGCTCATTCTCTGCGCCGGCGCCTGGCTGGTGATGCAAAACGAAGGCTTCACCATCGGCATGCTGGTGGCTTATCAGATGTTCGCAAGCCGCATGTCTCAGCCCATGTTGCGCATAGTAGGTTTATGGCAGGAATTCCAGCAGGCGGCCATTGCAGTGAAGCGCCTTGGTGACATCATGAACGCGCCCCCCGAACCCTATTCGCTGATTCCGGGGCGGGCATCGGCGGAGCGTGGCCGGGTGGAGATTGTCAATTTGAGTTTCCGTTACGCGGAGAATCTGCCTTATCTTTACACTGGTCTTAACATCAAGCTCGAGCCCGGAGTCTGCATGGCACTGATGGGGCCGAGCGGCTGCGGAAAGAGCACTCTGGCGAAACTCCTGCAAGGTTTTTATCTTCCCTCGGACGGTCAGATCAAAATAGACGGCCACGATATCCGCCATCTTGCTGCCAATGAACTGCGGCAATACTTCGGCGTGGTGCCGCAGGACACCATCCTCTTCTCAGGCACCATTTATGAGAATCTTTCCCTCGCCAATCCCCGTGCGACTTTCGAACAAGTGGTGCAGGCCTGCAAGATGGCGGAGATTCACGAAACCATCGAGCAACTGCCCGAAGGCTATCAGACGCAAATCGGAGAGCACGGCGTGGGGCTTTCCGGCGGGCAGAAGCAAAGAGTCGCCATCGCCCGCGCGCTCCTGAAACGACCGAGAATCCTGATATTTGACGAAGCCACCAGCAACCTCGATCTGCCCACTGCCGAGCATTTCGCAAGAACGGTTAATCAACTTAAAGGCAAAGTCACCATGCTATTCATCACGCATCAGCTGCCAAAAGGACTGCAGGTGGATGAGATTGTGGCTCTAGGCCAGCATGAAAAACAAATGAGCGTGGTCAAGGGAGAAAAGAATCAGGATGGATAATTTGTAATGCGATGGAAAATAGGCATTGGACCCTTTGTTTGCTGTAACCAAGAATTTGGATGACGGCTGAAGGTAAGCTGGGCAAAAGCTTGGATAAGTTAAATGTAAACCCGTACTATTAATGGAAAAAACGCTCTCATGGATATGTGCAAGCCAAACTATTGCAAGAGCGGTAGCGTGGAGCCCCGGGGCGGCAGCGGAGTCGACGATGCTGGAGGCGCGTTCGCCGCGTGGCGGTGTGCATCAGCAACTGGGTCAAGTGTTGTAGGGCCTGCGCGGGGCAAGTGCAGCGAAACTATGAGCGAAGGAAATGAAACATCATGACACGCCCACGCGATCAATCGAGTCTAGCCGTATTTCTAGGGAATTTAAAATGGTTCGTTGTTGTCATCATGCAACTCGGGCTGATTTCTCACGCAATGGGAGGGGAAATGGTTAAGCATCATTTCAGCTTTGATACGATAGTCGACAGCCCAGATGTGGAGGTGCTGGACTATCAGTATGGAAGCAGCTGGCAGTTTGGCACCCACGCGAACAAAGAAAGGGTTAAGCTTAGACAGGTGTTCCCGGCATGGAATACGGCTGGAGTGATGCCGAAAATCCGAACCTCGATCACTGGCGCATGGTGAATAGCCTGCTCGATGCCCATTTGGCGGGCAGCGATACTGAGGCCCTGGGTGGCGATCTTGCCTATCAATACGGCAAGAACGGCACGCTTACGGGAACCGGATTAACTGCAGCGCAGGACGTGCTCAATGCGCCGCAGTTTGGGACGCAGCCGCAGACCCTGCGTCCGCTTGACACCTTGAAGGAAGGCACGGTTAAATTAAGCTGAAAATAATGAGGATTAAGACGTGACGCGGCAAATCATTCTCGACACTGAAACTACGGGGCTCGAGCCGAACCTTGGGCACCGCGTGGTGGAGCTCGCGGCCGTGGAGCTTCTCAACCGGCGGTTATCGGGCGACCGTTTCCACAGCTATCTCAATCCGCAACGCGACAGCGACGCGGCGGCTTTGCAAATCCACGGGCTCTCCAGCGAGTTTCTGCAGGACAAGCCCGGGTTCAAGGAGATCGCCCAGGAATTTCTGCAATATATCGAGGGCGCTGAACTCATCATTCACAATGCGGCTTTCGACCAAGCGTTTCTCGACTACGAACTGGGATTGCTGGGCTTGAAGCCGCTCACGGAATATTGCTCGGGGATTGTGGATACGCTCAAGATGGCCAAGGAATTGCATCCCGGCAAAAAAAATTCCCTGGATGCACTGTGCGAACGTTATCAGGTGGACAATTCCAAGCGCACCCTGCATGGCGCGCTGCTAGATGCCGAGCTGCTCGCTGACGTTTATCTGGCAATGACTCGCGGACAGGAGAGCCTGATGATGGACGGGGACGACGCCCGTTCGCGGCGCACCGAAGTCGCGCACGCTTTCGTAAAGCGCGAGCTCGTGGTGCTTACCGCTTCCGCGGATGAGCTGCGGGCACATATGCAGGTGCTAAAGGAAATCGAAAAGGCGAGCGACGGCAACTGCTTGTGGAATAAGCTCGATAATGCCGGCTAACGCAACCCCGCGCAGCACACTCCATCGCGCCGCACGCGCTAATGAGTAAGATCCCAGCCGCTTGAGCGTTTAAACCGCTTTTGCTTTGTGCAACTCTTCCCACCCCGGAAGATGCGCAAGGCGCCGGTAATCATCGGGGCGGTCCACGTCCCACAGCACCGGCAACTCATACCAGCGCCAGCCGAGTTTGTGCAGGCGTTGGCGCGTTTGCTCCAATACGTGCGATCCACCCCACGTGATTCCCTGAAACAGGCGCGGCGAGCAGCGGGTCAGGCCGATGAGTATGTAGGCACCGTCTTCCGTAGGGCCAAGCAAGACCTCGTTGTCATTCTTGAGCATTTCTACGGCATGGCGCAAATTCTGCGAAGTAAGCGCAGGACAGTCGCTTCCCATCAACAGCACCCGCTCGCTATGGCACAGCGATTTTTGAAACGCATGGAACATGCGCTGGCCAAGATCGCCCGGCCCTTGCGAGCGTAACGCAACGCCGAATTCTTTAGCGCAGCCGGCAAAATAGGGATGCTCTGTGGAAGGCGTGCACCACAGCTCGACTGCGCCCACCTGGGCCTCCACTGCCGCCGCCAGAGCGCGTTTTACCAGCTTCTCCTGCAGCGCCTTGGCCCCGTCCACTCCGAGTGACGGAATCAGCAAGGTTTTGACCTCGCCGGCTTCAGGCGCTTTGGCAAATATCAATATTCTGCACGCATCTTTGTGATTTACTCGATCCAAGACGCCCTCGGTTCTTTCTTTTGGTTAAAATTTCCACCTACCAGAATAACAGATTTCTGCGAAGTTACGCATCCACACGTAAACTGCCCGCCGCGCGGAAAATACTGGCCGTAAGCAGCAGCACGCCCAAATCATAGCATCCGCTGGCCGTAAAGGCCCGTGACAGAAACTCCCCGCAAAATGCCGCGCTGATGAATGTCAACACTCCCATTGACGCCACGACCAGCCCGCGAAACACTTTGTCTTTGAGCCGGACGCTGTACCAAAGGTGCAGAACATAAATGTATGAGGGGATCAGGAGCACCAGGTAATGCTTTTGCATTACTGTGGCAAACATCGGCACCAGGCTGAAGGTAAGCGCGATCCCGCCCCAATGCGATATCAGCGCGCCACGCTTGCGGAAAAGAAGCGCGTACAAAACCACCAACCCGGCGACCGCGGCAACCACCACGTATTCCAAGACGCGAAGTATTGCAGTGGGCAAAACGAAAAGCGTCAGATGATATTGTCTGCCGTTGTATTCGAAAGCTACGCTGTCGCTGAAAAAGCGGTAAAGCTGCGCCTGCAACGACAAATTGACGTGAAAAGGCCATTTGGCACTTCTCAAGTCGCTGTAGAGCACGACGTTATGGAACCAGTAACTGAGAAAGTGCAAATTTTTGTCGAACCCTACCAGAATTGCGGGTAACAGCAGGCCTATGAGCAGACCGCATGCAATGCCAAGCGTTACCCGCACGTTGCGCCTTGCTGCGAACCAGATTGCGAATGGCAGCGAGATGATTTTTATCGCAATGGATATCCCAATTGCTGCGCCGCCCATGAACGCGCGGTTCTTCTGAAGCCAGACCAGCCCCAGCACCACGAGCGCCAGCACCAGAATATTCGACTGCCCAAAAGCGAGGTGGTTGAAGATAAACCTGAATGTAGGCAGCAATGCAAAGAAACCGACCGTCCACCGCGTCTTGCTCGGGATCTCGAAAAACGGCGTCCCTGCGAGCAATTCATAAAATGCCTTCATCGCCCAGCCCAGCAGAAAAACGTTCAGCACGCACCATCCCACCACCGTCACGTTAATGGGCAGAAATGTGAAGGGAATAAACAGCACTGCGAAAAGCGGCGGATAAAGGTAGTAGAACACGCCGGCCCGGATGGGAGTAAGGTAGGGATTGTTGCCGCCGAGAATGAGGCTCGCGGCATGCAGATAAACCTCCAGGTCGGGCTTGGCAATCGGGTTGCGGATTAGTTTGGCGCTGGCGAGGACGATGACGGTGAGGATTGTGATGACTGCCAGAACGCGATAAAGATTTAACAGCTTTTCAAACGGCGGGAAGCGGATGCGCTCGTGCATTTTGCTTTTCAGCCGGGATTTTTCGGCGATGTGCCGGCCGGCAAATAGTCCTTGACGATATAAAGCGGTCGATGCTTGGCTTCGTTGAACATCCTTCCCAGGTATTCCCCGATGATGCCGATGGTAAAAAGCTGCACGCCGCCGAGAAACAGGATCACCACCATCAACGAAGGATAGCCACGCACCGGCTCGCCGAAAGCCAGAGTTTTGTAGATGATCCACACGCCGTAGGCAAACGCAGCGAAAGCGGTAAACAGTCCGATGTAGGTTGCGAATTTCAGCGGCGTCGTGGTAAACGAGGTAATTCCTTCCAGCGCAAAGTTCCAAAGGCGCCAGTAGTTCCATTTGGTTTTGCCGGCCGCGCGCGCTTCGCGCTGGAATAATACCGCTTTCTGCGGATAGCCGATCCAGGCAAAAAGACCCTTCATGAAGCGGTGATGTTCGCGCAACTGCTTGAGCGAATCCACTGCGCGTCGCGAGAGCAGCCGGAAATCGCCTGCGTCTTCGGGAATTTTCACGCGGCTTGCACGCTGCATGAGCCGGTAAAAGACGTACGCCGTGGCTTTTTTCAGCGCGCTTTCGCCTTCGCGCTCGGTGCGGCGCGCATAGACTACATCGTAGCCTTCGCGCCAGCGCTCCAAAAATTCCGGAATCAGCTCCGGAGGATCCTGCAGGTCCGCGTCGATTACAATCACCGCTTCGCCCACGGCGTGATCCAGTCCGGCGGTGAGCGCGATTTCCTTGCCGAAATTGCGGCTCAGATCGAGAATTGCGACGCGCTCGTCGCTTGACTTCAACGAGCGCAGGATGTCGAGCGTGCCATCGCTGCTCCCATCGTTGACATAGATCACTTCCACAGGGGAGCCAAGTTTCGCCAGCACGGGGGAAAGCCGCTCATGAAAAGCGCGCAGCACATCCTGTTCGTTATACGCCGGCACGACGATGGAGATGAGCCCGTTCGAACTCATCGACCTTTTTCCCTGAAGGTCCACGATTTATTTCCCCCGAAGTTCCAAAGAAGCACCAAGCCCGTTGCGATTATCTGCACCAGCAGATAATGCAAATGCAGCATGTGTACGCCCGCAGCCATGATCATGGTATTGATGCCGAGGCCGACCACTGCGATGACGAAAAATTTGAACATGGCCTCGCGGTGCGGCAGGCTGCTGCCGAAGACATAACGGTGGCTTAAGAAATAATTCACGAATGCGCCGCATACGAATCCGATAAATGAGGCCGTCACTGCTGCTGCCCACGCGAGTTGAACCAGCGCGATAAGCACGACATACTGGACTGCGGTGCCGATCGCACCGGCTCCGGCAAAGCGCAGGAACTGCTTCAACAAGACATATTTCGCATCGCTGGCAGGCTCGGGGCCTCGCATGAGTTCTTCCAGGAATGGCATATAGGCGGCTTAAATTATTTCACAGCGCATGTTTCGCCGGCGCCGCTTCGAATTATCCAGCATATTATAAACTTGCGCCAAGCGGGTGGCTCGCAGTCCGGGCGTGATTTAATTTACTTGCGCGAAGCGTGTTATTCTCCTCAGGAGCCGATTATGCAAATGATTAATCCCAACAAGGTAGGCCTGGCGCTTGGCGCGCTTCTGGGCGGGTTGCACCTTCTGTGGGCGCTCCTGGTGGCGATGGGCTGGGCACGGCCTCTACTTGATTTCGTGTTCTGGATTCATTTCATAAAGCCGGTCTATCAGGTCGAACCCTTCAACGTTCTTACCGCGCTTCTGCTTATCGTGGTTACTTCAGGTACCGGCTACGCTTTCGGCTTTTTCTTCGGCTTGCTGTGGAACCATTTTCACAGGTAGTCGGGCAGGGTTCCCGGCATAATTATTCAACGACCCCGAAGATGACGTCGGGAAGTCACCCTAATTCTGCCGGCTTCATCCGATGAAGCGTCCTGCGGTCTGAGAATTTCTGCATTAGCCCGGCGTTTGGATGGGACTTTCGAACGATCACTGGAAACGGCGCGCATCGTCGCTGGCATAAATCGCAGCCGCGCCGTCTGCTTTACAGGCGTTTCTGAGCCCCTGAACAACTTCTGCCAAGCGTTCGGCCGGTATGGCGCAGGTCATTTCGGTATTGGACATGCCAGTGCGCACCCGACTCAGCATGCAGCCGACGCTCACGGCAACCTGCTTTTGTTCCTTGGCGATCGGAATGATATGACACTGGGGTTTTCCCTCGTACCGCAGGCCATCGACGGCTGATGACATGACCATCGCCTGCTTGGCGTTAATCCGCAGGAAAACCACATCGGGATCAACGGTCGTGTCTTCAAGCGGCCCATAGGTGATGTAGTTCGGGCGCTGCTTCACCACCGGAATACCCGGCATCATTTCCATCTTCACCCAGCCGGATTCAAGCAAAGCGGCCACGTCGGCTTTGTCGGCGACTTCTTGCAGCGTCTTCAAGCCATGGGTGACGCTGCCAACGCTGCAATTGCCGTGATCTTGCGGAAGCGTGGTAAAGGTCCGGTCAGCGGCTTTCATCCAGAACACGCAGCCGGCCGAAACCTTGCCGGTTCTGCCGTCGGGTGTCGCCTCAGGCGCGCGGCTTTGGTAAAGTGGTACGTTGGCAGGCACGCGTTGGGAAAAAGTGATGGCGAGGGGTTTCGATTGCAGAGCCAACAGCGAACTAAGCTCCGAAGCGAGTGATCTATAGTCTTGTGAGTTCATGGGCCGGCCCTTTTCGTGAAAAGCAAGTTGCGTCAGCTTTGCGAATATAAAAGTTCCATTCTAGACCAGAACATCACCTTTGCAGAAGACGCTGGGACAAAGCTCGGCGTTCATACACCGGCCCGATGGCGCCTCGCGGCAGCACCCAGAATTTGGTAATGTATTGCTCACCCCGTAAGCGTTAGGGCAGGGAAGGCGAGGAGGCCTTCATGGCACATCAGGCATCCGCCGCGGCACCCGGCCGCAAAACAGTCATCCACCCGCTGGTAGTGCGCATCACGCACTGGATCAACGCGATTGCCATAATCATCATGATCTTAAGCGGCTGGCGCATCTATGATGCTTCACCGATTTTCAATTTCGACTTCCCCCCGGCAATCACTCTCGGTGGCTGGCTGGCGGGCGCGCTGCAATGGCACTTCGCTGCGATGTGGCTTTTGGTGCTGAACGGCTTATTTTACATTTGTTATGGTTTCATCTCCGGCCATTTCAAAATGAGCTTTCTGCCGTTGACCTTGCGATCCATTTGGCACGAATTCAGGAACTTGTTGCGAGGCCAAATCTCGCATGAGCTTGGCGTTTATAACGCAATTCAGCGCGCCGCGTATATCGGAGTGATTTGCATGGGTGTTGTGCTGGTGTTATCCGGGCTATCCATCTGGAAGCCGGTGCAATTCCAGGAGCTCACGGCACTAATGGGCGGTTACGATAGCGCGCGCGTGGTGCACTTTGTTGCGATGGCGCTGGTAGTCTTTTTTATAGTCGTGCACTTGACGCTAGTGGTGCTGGTGCCAAAAACCTTTTGGCCAATGATTTCCGGCCGCGCCGCGCGCGGACAGGAGAAAGCGAAATGAAAATGCCCACCAAACCCAACCGCGATTTGGTAAGACCTTCGGCCGATATCATCAAGATCGAACGACGCTTGTTCCTGAAGCAAAGTCTCAGCCTCGGCGCACTCACACTGCTTTCGGGGTGCGATATCACCGATGCGGACTCGGTGAAAAAAGTGCTTTGGGGCATGTCGCGCTGGAACGACCGCGTGCAGGCGTTCTTGTTCAACCCGAACAAGCTCGCGCCGACTTATCCAGAAAGCGCAATTACCAAGCCGTT
>DATIXX010000058.1 GCA_035518095.1 Burkholderiales bacterium
ATGTCTTCGATCGTTCGCAGGACATCATAATGATCAATACGCTCGTGGTAAGTGCCCGCCTTTGTCATGGGACCGGCAAATATTGTTGGAATGTGATTATTGCTCCAGCCGTCGTCCTCATCCCAGGTGATTATTAATAGACTGTTATGTCTTTGGGCCCACCGCACGTAAGAATTAAGGTTATTACTCAACCACACGTCACCTCGAGTGATTTTTTCCGATATCGTTCGCCCATCGTGCATATTATTAATCTGGTTAGGGATCACCATTGAAACCGTTGGGAGCTTCGAAAAATCTGAAGGAAACATATCAAACGGCATGTTCTCATCGGGCGGCAAATTCTTGCCCTGCCAGTTTACTGCGGGATTATGCTTCCGGGCGTAAAGATCATTCGCGGCGAAGCACCCTTCGTAGCCAACGGAAGGTATCGCCTCCGCGTACATGCCGAAACTCAAACCCTTCTTCCGCAGCTCGTTCGCAAGATTATCCCCCGTGACATTGACCGGGCACTCGTTATTCGTCACGTCGTGAGTTGACCCGGAAAACAGCGCAAGATAATTCGGCTGACTTGGATGTGTAATCGCAAATGAATTGTCGAACAAAGCGCCGTCACGGGCCAGTTGATTTAGGTACTTTGCGGCCTTGTTGCCGATAATTTGCCCATAGGACTTGTTCTCCTCGATGACAATTACGATGTGATCCGGGCGCGGGACTTGCCCGATCGCGGGTGTTGCTTGTTCTTCACCATAAGCGTGTCCACAAATTATCAACGGGTTACATAGGGCCGTTGCATAGACGGCCGCGCGAATTAATTTACGATGGTTTGTTATTGAGACAGGCCGCATCCGAGAAGAACTCAAAATGCCCGACGCAATGTTGTTATTGCTGCATGCGCGGGGTTGCGTTCTTATTTCAGCCCGGCGTTTTCAGATACCGCTAAAGCGATCGCGGTCCAATCCATATCCTGCCTGCCTTGTGCGCTCGAAGCCAGCAGGCGGTCTCGCAACAGGCTGGCCAAAGGCATCGGCACCTGGCTTGCTTGAGCGGTGTTGAGGGCCAAGCCGATGTCCTTCAGGCCCAGCGCCAGCTTAAATCCGGGCGGAGTGTACCTTTCTTCAGCGATGATCCTGCCGTAGTTTACATAAATTGGACAGGCGAAAATTGTCTGCGCGAAAAAACCGGCTAGCGCACCACGGTCGACATGATTCTTCTGACCCAAGGCCAGCGCTTCGGCTAATGCTTCAATTGCGGAAGCGATTAAAAAGTTGCCCGCAAGCTTAACCACGTTGGCTGCGCCGGGGTCCTCGCCGAAATAATGCACGCCCTGCCCGAGTGCCTGCAGCACGGGTGTTGCAGTTGCATAGGCTGCCTTGGGGCCGGAAACGCAGATCCATAGTTTGCGGTCCGCCGCGGCCTCGGGGCGGCCGAACACCGGCGCCGCCAGATACAGGCTGCCGTTTTGCTCGTGCGCAGTAGCGAGCTTCCTTGCGGTCTCAGGCGAAATTGTGCTCATGGAAATGTGCACGCCGCCTTTGCCCAGCACTTTGACAATACCGTTAGTACCAAGGACCACCTCTTCCAGCGCCGCGTCGTTGGCAAGCATGGTGACGACCATTCCCCCCGGCACGACCACGCCCGCAGGCCGCTTTGCAACTTGCGCACCTTCGCGAGCCAGGCTCTCTGTCTTGGCTAGAGTGCGGTTATAGACGCAAACCTTAAATCCGCCCTTAAGAATGTTGCGAGCCATGGGCTCGCCCATTTGCCCTAAGCCGATAAATCCGATTGATTTGGTCATGGCTCTCCTCGATTGACTAACATTTAATGATCATAACCCCGAAACAATGGGGGAGCATTTCTTGCCAACGCTGAATGTCCAAGTGAATTTTACAGCCTTAAGAATATTTCGTCTCCTCGCCGATTCTCCCTACGGTGCATCATTCCCCAATTGGAATTTCCATGCTGAAGTTCTCAGCGCACTTCCTCCATGCACTTCGGCAAAATAATGCGTGTCACTCAACCAATTTTAGGTTAAGTTGATGAATACGATTTGACTGCGGCAAATTTGTGTTCATTAATGTAAGCTGTAATGTTGATTTACGGTAGACCAAGCGGGAAGCGCGATGGAAAAACAGCAATTTGATTCTTTGCGGCAGCAGATGATTGCCGAGGTTGTCGCGGAAACTGTGTTTCTCACATCACAGCTGGGAAAGGCCGCGCTCAACGCACGCGTGATCGAGGTAATGAGCAAGATTCCGCGCCACGAGTTCGTCCCGCTGGAACTGCAACCGTATGCGTATCTCAACCGGCCGCTGCCCATCGGGTACGACAAAACCATTTCTCAGCCGTTCATCGTCGCGCTCATGACTGACCTTCTCGAGCCGCAGCCCGGCGATTCCGTGCTGGAAGTGGGCGCGGGGGTCGGCTATCAGGCCGCGATTCTGTCGGAGTTGGTAAAGCACGTCTACGGAATTGAACTCATCGATGAGCTCGCCCGCAACGCCCGACGCCGGCTCCAGCGTCTTGGATACCACAACATCGAAGTGCACATCGGCAATGGCTATTACGGCTGGCCGGACCACGCACCGTTCGACAAGATCATGGTCACTGCGGCGCCTGACCTCATCCCGCCGCCACTGATCGCGCAGCTGAAACCCGGCGGCAAAATGGTGATCCCCACAGGTATACCCGACAATCAGCAACTGGTGCTTGTGGAGAAAGCGGAAAGCGGCAAGCTGGTTACCACGGAGATATTGCCGGTACGCTTCTCGCCACTCGATGAAAGCGGCGACACCGCAGGAACATTGTCAAGTTAACGAACATCGTGCAATTCCGGTGAAAGCGAACGCGCTATTTCCTGCGGGACGCCGAGCTACGACAAACTTCCGGTAGACGAAAACATTCGACGCTTCCAACCTCACGCGGCCGAAATGATTACTAGATTTATTTCCGCCCCGGACTTATTACCGAGCGCACTATTTCTTTCTAGCGATAAAATTGGGCACTTCAGGCACCACGCCTACGCCATTGGCTCCATGGCAGGCGATACAGTTCCCTTGAAAGATTTGCCGGCCGATCCTACCTGGGCCACTCTGCCCGCCCAACATCACCAAGGGCCAATGTATTTCCTGTAAGCTTGAATCCAATTGGTACTCATTTCCTGTTGTGCCTGGTCAAGCGTCACATTCATATTGCAAACGAGCTCATGCAACCTGTATTCCAGTTTGTCCTTTCGTGAAGCGGACCAGTGACCGTTCCTGGGTTCAGGCCAAAGATTTTTGGGGTCGGTCGGATTGCCGCCTATTCCCAGCGAGATGAGATGGTCCTCCTCAAAAGCCTTAGGATTGGCGTGTCCATAACCGTACTGCGCTATTTGTTTTTTCTTTAGGCGATTGGTGTAGTTGGCGGGTGGCCGAATGGTTTTTGTGTATCCCCTAATGCAGATGGTATTTTGAATGTTGTTTTGCGTAACATCCGGATTTTTCGTACCCGGCGTCAACCGGTGGTCAGGAAGCTCACCGCCTGAGGCGACACCGATCGACAGGAACAATAGTAATAGAGCACCCCAACAAAGCACGTTTCGGATTTCAGGCTGCCGGCCTTGCATTTCCGCTGCGCAACGCTAAATGCCTGGATTCGGATCCTAAGCGATTTAGAAAATGCTTCGAATGCGAACTCAGGCTGTCTTTAATTGCGCGCCGCGGCCATCTGCCCTCATGCCGCGCTCCCCAGCACCCGCACTTCGTGTTGCGGAAATGGGATGACAATGTTCCTGCTGCGAAAGGTTTCCACGATCGTCTTCTTGAGTTCGGCTCCCGCCGCGTAGTAATCCGGCACGTTGGCCCATGGCTTCACCGAAATGTTGATCGAGGATTGTGCGAACGCGCTCACCGCAATAATGGGAGCCGGTTCTTTCAGTATCCGCGGATTGTTCTGCAATATCTCGCCGATCACCGAAAGAGCTTTGTTCAGGTCGGTATCGTAGGCAACACCAACCAAGATATCGAGCTGCCTAATTTTTCCGTAGTTGTGCAGGACCTCGCCGACAATCTTGCGGTTCGGGATAATCACTTGCGACAGATCCGGGTGACTCAACACTGTGCTGAACAGACTGATTTTTTCAACCTGGCCTTCTTCGCCGGCGATCGATATGTATTCGCCGACGCGGAACGGCCGGGTAAAGATGATGGTCAATCCCGCCACCATATTTCCAAGCACGCCTTGCATCGCTAAAGCGACACCGGCGCCGGCCACGCCGAGGCCTGCGATCAAAGGCAGCAGTTCCACTCCAAGGTTCTGCAGCGCCATAATCGCGAACAAGACCAGAACGAAGATGCGCACGATCCGAACCAGCAGCTCGCGAACCGGTGGTTCAAGACTGAGTTTTTTGAGACCGTTATCGACGATCGTGCCAGTCCAGCGCCCCGCGAAAACGCCGACGACAATTATCGCCGCGGCAACCAGTGCCCGCGGTCCGAACTGGATCGCCAAATCCATGGCCGTGCGTTTCGCGTGTTCCAGCGTTGCAAGTTCTTCGCTCATAGGCGTCCTTTCCTAGTACCCGTGACGCACATTGGCCGCAGAATTACTTGAGCAGCCCCTTGAGTTCCCCGCCGACCGATCCTGCGCTTTTCTCGACGCTCTCAACTGTTTTACCAAGATTAAGTGAGCGGGCTTCCTTGGTTACGCTTTGGGTGATCGCGGCCAGCACTTCCCCGGTAACCTCGCCGGCAGTTGCGCCATTCGATTTCTTGCCGATATCGCGCAGATGCAGATCGGGCAGCGATACCGATTCCGTCTTGCCTTTGAGCATTTCAGTACTCACTTCGACCTTGCCGTCCTTCACATAGAGATTTTCAATTATGAATTTCTTACCCGAACTCTTCCCTTTGGATTCGCTCGTTCCGCGAAGGCTTGCGCCAACGTAGCGGTCGACGTTGTGCTTGATGACGTCGAGATTGCTGCCGCTCGGTCCGTAATCGTAGGCGATATCCGGCTTGATAATCGAGATGTCCTTGATCAGAACCACATCCTTGGTGAGCGAGGCGATATCGAGCTTCATGCTGATTTCGCTGAGTGACAGCGCATGCTCGGTGTTAAAGCCTTTAGGATTTCCAATCACCAGGCCGCGAAGCGACGCCGTGCCGTCGGCGGGCAGGATTTTCACGCTCGAGAGCCTGACCGAGACGCCGGTAATCTGCGGTCCGTATTCGCGAATCGCTGAGGCAACCACCGAATCGAGCGAGGTGTAGAGCCACCAGACCGTACCGGCGATCACCAGCAGCACGACAACTGCAATTCCCAGCAAAACTTTTTTCATGGCTTTCTCCGTTAAAGTCCAGATTAAATCGAGGGCTCGGCACAGGCCGCATTCGTCTCACCGGCCACAGGAAAAGTATGCCGGAAATGCCGGAAGAAAGGAAAGCAAAAATATATGCCGGTCTCACGGCGAAACTGTCGGCGTGCCGCAGTGCAACTAACTGTGCCGGATCGCATTTTGCGTGGAGTATCCATCGTGCAGGCATTTTTTAAGAGCTAGAAAATTTTCCGTCGTAGTGAATTTTGCTCACCTGCGAACCACGAGGAAAAAAGCAACTGAAATGCTATTTTACCCTTTTCAAAATTGAATTGTCTCTGCGTGTGAGAGTAGTACTAAAATTCCCCCGCAACTAGAATTCCAATCAAAAATGCCATGCAAACACTAGACGACTATTTGCGCCCCAACCTCGATATTATTTCGATCGGACTCAATCCGTCCGTGTACTCGGTTAAGTCGGGGTTTTATTTCGCGCGACCGCAAAACCGCTTCTGGCAAGCCTTCAACGCGTCGCGACTCGCAGAACAGGAATTGACTCCGGGTAAGACTGCCATGACAATTTTGCTGCGCGACCACGGGATCGGATTCACAGATCTGGTGAAGCGTCCTACTTCCGGGGCCGCCCAGATCAAACCAGCCGACTTCCGTAAGTGGGCACCGCTCCTGCGCGACAAGCTGATACACCACCAGCCACGCATCGCTTGGTTTCATGGAAAGATGGCCTATAGAAATTACTTGCTTTATGCCGAAGGCCGGAAAATTAACTTTACCTGGGGCCAACAGGTTGCGGTCATCGGACGTTCCGCGGTATTCGTCACCCCTAACCCAAGCCCGGCCAATGCGGTGTTCTCGCTTGCGGAATTGATCAAATGGTACTCTCGGCTGAAAACCTTGCGCGATGAACTGTGCAGAAATGCAAATTTGAAATAGACTTCAAGACAGCTATTTTCATCGGAAGGTCAGTCTTGAATATCAAAGTTTAAGCGCCTTAAAACAAATCCGGCGTTTGCGTTGGAAATAATCGCGCGTCTATTTATTTGCCTGCCCCGCCAAAAGCGTTGGCGTGAAATCCCAATCCAGAGTTTGTACCAACCCGCGATTTGATCTGGTTAAGCGCAGCACCTTCAGCAACTATTTTTGGTCTTCTATCGCATCAGCCCCGCGCGCCTGCTCGCGGGCGCTCCAATCCCTTGCGATCCCAATTGCCCAGGGAAGCCCCGGCGTCATAGGTGCTTTGGCAGAAATCGAGCAATGATGCGCTTGGCGATTCGGCTTTCCGAACCTCCTCGTACATCAAAATGAATTCACCAAGCTGCTTGTGGTAGAAAGCCGCATCCGGCCGGACACGCGCCTCCTTAAACCCCTGCGGTTCGGGTACCGTGTAGGAATAAAAGGCTGCGTCCTTGATATCTCCGCTGCCGGGCCAAAAACCGACACTGCTCACTTCGTGCGAATAGGCTTCCCGCGTCATTGCGTCGGCACCGGGTTTTTCGGGCGCTCGCCGGCCCGAGAAGCGGCTGACCGCAAGGTCGAAGCTTCCCCAGAAGAAATGCACCGGGCTGCACTTGCCGATAAATCCCGACCTGAATCGGCCGAAGACTGCATCCACCGACAATAAGATGCGCCAGAATTTCTCCACCGATACGGCATCGTACGACGCGTGTAACCGATCCTGGTCGAAAGGAATCGGATCGGGAATTTCGACCGGCATGTGCCAAATTTTGACTTCAATTCCTACGGACCGAAGCATTTTCATGAATTCCTGATAGAAATCGGCCACTGCGCGGGGAGCAAGCGGCAGTGTTTTCAGCACTCCGTCACTCGTCTCCAGCACAAGTTGATGGCGTCTGAAGTCGAAGCAGAGCTCAAATGACCTTTCGCCATACGGAATGCGCGACGTAGTCAGGCCCTGGGCGGTTACGTACAGCGGAACATTCCACCAATGGTTGATGAGCGGCGTCAGACCCAGCCGAACCTTGCCCACGATCTGGGTCCACATGTGGAGCGTGGCACAGGTATCTTTCCACGAGTCCAGTGCCAGTGCGGGCCAGCATTCCGGTTTGTCTGCAACAAAGGACACCATAGTTTGAGCCCTACACGATTTCGCGCGGCGATGAGCAGCCCCCGCTACATCCCGCGATACGAGGCGCAACATTTAACTGCATTTGGGATTTGCATTTCGCTCCCTCCGGTCACTCCATTGCGCGAAATGGGCGGTGTACTTCGGCCAGCAGGACTCGATTTTTTTGATGCGCTAAACGCCAGGAGTGACATTAGGATATTTCAAATGCGATTCGTCTCGCGCCTTAGTGCTGCCACGCGTTGTACCAATTTGACCAGCCGGGTCTCGCTTTAACGCGCATAAGGTCTGAAGAGAGGTTACCGCAGATAAGGCATCTCCTATTCCGATTTCTCCCATCCATGCAAGCTGAATCCAGTTGCGCTCGCGAAGGTAACGGCTCAGATATCCAATCCTAAAATACTTGTTGCTCATTTTTTGCCCGATTTCCACGCTATCAAGCTCGGGAGGCAATGCGATCGTAACAACGAATGGCGCCGAATCCGCTCCGTCACCTATCACTTTGAATCCCTCACTGATGAGAGCCTTGCGAATAGTAGAGGACAATACAATTTGCCGTTCAAGATTTTTCTCGTTGAAATGATCAAGTGCCGTAGCTAAGGCTTGAATAAGGGTGGAAGAATGCGTAAATGGGATGCTCTCGTTCGCTGCATACAAAGCAAGATCCAGATATCTGGGAATCGCGCCCCCGCTATGCAAGACTCCTTCCTTGTGAAATACAAAAGCCAGTCCAGGCAATGCCGCCAATCCTTTGCCACTAACTGCTGAAGCAAATGTAACGTCGCGCAGATCTACCTCGACATTGCAAAATGAACTCACGCAATCCAGTATTGGGTTAGCTCCTAATTTCTTGGCTAACCGGCTAAATTTGGTCAAGTCGTTGAGAATTCCAGTTGAAGTTTCACAGTGCACCATCCAGATCCAATGCAATTTTTTGTTGCCCGAAACTTGACGCGCAACAGATTCAAAGTCGAACGTCTCCCCCCATTTTATTTTGTAAGCGCTGAATTTCAAATTTGCACGTTTCGCATGATCAATTAAACGGTCACCGAACTCTCCGTTGGAAAGTACGACGCCCTGACCCTCAATAAAGCGCAATTGCTGAGCAATAGCATCATTCGCCAACGTGCCGCTGCCAAGCATTACTTGCACAACTTCGGCTCGCGCAATTTTAATCAGGCGCTCGCGGCAGTTTTCGAGCACCGCTACAACCTCGGGTGAACGATGCGGCTGGAGTGACGTGGCGGCTGCCCTAATTACATCAGGATGCACTTGCGCCAGACTTGGTAGCATGCATTTATACGAGTTGTCAGTATCGGCAATTGGTGCTTCGTCTTGCGACTCGAGCCAAGCTACCTTTAGCCCTTCTATTGCTATCCCCATGGGCTGAAAAAATGCGCCTGGTTTCCCGATGAGCGGTCCAAAGGGTACAAACCCTAGGTGGAGGTATAGCCTGATTTGTCTGGTACTCCCTGAAATCAAGGCGTAATCCAGGTTACGTTTTCTGCATACATTTAGAAGTTCACGAAAAAGGCCGGGTAAAACATGCTTGTGTCTATATCCCTTTTGCACCGCCAAAAGTCGTAGCTCGCATACGGATCGGTTTGGCGGGATGTACCGGTCAAGATCGGGAAGTTTCTCGTCAAGAGAAAATGGCCTGACTGCGCGTACGGCGATCATGCCCACAACATTTGGGCCGTCCTTGCAAATAACATACTCGTTTTCGGAGTGAAATCTATCAATCAATCTTCCGTCATCTTTCGGAGGATGCTGCGGAATCTCGCCCGTGAAAGTTTGGTGATTTAATCGATAAATCTGATCAAATTCGTCGGGTGCTTTAGCCGACCCAAACTCCAGATGTGCAGTTTTGTTCTTCATCAAGTTCCTCCTTGGCCAGATCGTCCGTCACCCTGAAAAAGCCCATGGCGATGAGTCCAACTAAGAATTGCAAGGATGGCAACGCAAAATGCGGTCGCTCGGGCCGAATTTACCAGCATGGGGCTAAGCAAGATTCCGCTTCCAAACGCGATTAAAGCGCTTTTTTCAATTTTTTGAATCAAAATTCGAGACACTAAATAAGCCAAAGCGACAACGGCTAAAACGGCAGGCTGCCAAACCATGAGTGCCCCGGCGGCGGGCGCCACCCCCCTACCACCATCAAACCTTAATTGTGCCGGCCACACGTGACCCATTACCACAGCTGTCGCAGCAACACCGGTGTACAGTTCATTTCCGGGCATTGCCGTTATTGTCAGAGCAACGATCAGCCCTTTTGCAAAATCCAAGCTAAATACCAGAACACCATACCTTGGACCGAGAACTCGAGCAGCATTACGTGCGCCCGCGCTGCCACTACCCATATCACGAACGTCGCGACCGGTTCGCCAATAAGTAAGGTAATAGCCGGCTACCGCGGAGCCGACTACATATGAGAAAACAGCAACAACAAAAGCAGTGATTGCCGTTTGCATTTACTTGTTCACAAGAGTTGAGTACCGAAGTTTAAACAATGGAAGTTGGTTACCAGCCTTTCGTTTTGCCGCAAACGTTGCGGACGCGAATACCTCAACCCGCTAAGCGGTGAGGGTAATCAGGAACATGCCCCAAGGTCTCGGCGCGTCTCCGCACCGCATGCCGTAGTCCAGGTAACCCATGGGCCGAATTGCATTTTTTCCAGAGCCTACTGTTTCAATTGATCACTATGCGCCATGGCTCCCCATCACCGTCGCAGCGATCGTGATCAAGCTCAAGATCAAATAACCCCAGCGGACCGCCTGAATCCGCAGCATGGTTCTGCGCGGATATCGTTTTTGTAAAACCAAAGTGTACCGCAAAGTCAAAATATTTTCCGCAACCGTGGCGACCGCCCCTAAGTCCCCAACAGGCGCTGGAAACGCACCAGCTTGACATGCAACCCAATGGTTGCATATAATTGCCACGTGGTTATGGACGAAGACAAAGTGTTCAAGGCCCTCGCCGATCCCAGCCGCAGGCAGTTGCTCGACCGGCTGCGCAGGAAGAACGGGCTGACGCTAGGCGAGCTTTGCAATGAGCACGAGATGAGTCGTCAGGCGGTAACCAAGCATCTTGTTTTGCTGGAGGCGGCGAATCTCGTCGTCACGGTGAAACGGGGGCGCGAAAAGTTGCATTACCTCAATCCAGTGCCGATCAACGAGATTTACATGCGTTGGATCGGCAAGTTTGAACAACCAAGGGTTCAAGCGCTGTATAACCTTAAACAAGCCTTAAAGGAGCACGATCATGACTAAGCCTGAATTTATCTACACCACTTATATCAAGACCACACCGGAAAAACTGTGGGCCGTTATTACCAACCCCGAGTTTACTCGCCAATACTGGGGCAAAGACAATGTTTCCGACTGGAAGAAAGGCTCCAAATGGCAATCTTTCACCATAGATGACAGTCGCACAGTCGTAATTGCTGGAGAAGTGTTGGAAAGCGTACCGGCCAAACGTCTGGTGTTGACCTGGGCCAGTCCCGACGATGCGGCAGACGTTTCCCAGGTCACTTTCGAAATCGAGCCTGTCGGGAATATGGTACGCCTCATTGTCATACATGGTAACTTCACGAAAGATTCAAATATGGCAAGCCGGGTCGCCGCGGGATGGCCGCTCGTGCTCTCCAGCATGAAATCCTTCCTGGAAACCGGCAAGGCGCTCGATATTTGGGCCGGAAAAGAATCGGGCTGTGCGACACTCGTCGCCAAAGGAGTAGCCGCATGATAACTGTCGCGAGAACACGCGAATGCCCGGCCTTATAAGACGTTCGTGAGCTCGGGCTACGTTCCCGTCAACGGCCTCGAGATGTATTGCGAGATTCACGGCAATGGAAACCTTCGGAGCGCGCTGGACGGGGAGCGGAACTTATGTTCTTATTCGAGATACTAATTATTTACTCCGTCGTCGTAAGGAGGAGCCGACATGACGCGTTTCTTGCTTATGATCATATCCCTGCTGTTCGCCGCGATCGCGTGGGCCGGGGACGTCGAAGTCTCAGGCGCCTGGATCCGGCAACTGCCCGCGGGCGCACCCGCGGGCGGCTATTTCGCTTTGCGCAACCCCGGCCCGCAGGCGACGGCACTGGTAGGCGCGAGTTCGCCAGATTACGGCATGGTTATGATGCACAAAACGGTGGAACAGGGCGGAGTGGCAAAAATGATCGACGTAGACAAGATCGAATTGCCGCCCGGCGGCAAGGTCGCGTTTCACCCGGGCGGCTACCATTTGATGCTGATGAACCCGAAGCATCGGATCGCAGTGGGATCGACAGTACCGGTGACGCTCAATTTCTCCGATGGGCAGAAGGTCACCGCGCAGTTCGAGGTGCGCGGCCCGACCGCGAGATGATACGGACTGCTTGGTGGTCGTTCGCTTGCGCAGATGATGGACGACCTGAAGGCGGCTGTTAGCTTTCTTCTACCTTGGGAGTTCTCTCCCTCGGCGCTCGTCCTGTGCGCGGGAGTTGTCTTGCTTTACGCGCGCGGGCTGATGGACCAGCCGCTGAAAGAGCGGCCCGGACTTGGCCGCAGGCTCGCGTTCATCGGTGGCTGGGCGGCGATTTATTTCGTGATGCAAACGCGCTGGGACTATTTTTCTCAGCATATGTTTTTCATGCATCGCATCCAGCACCTAGTCCTGCATCATATCGGTCCCTTCCTCGTGGTGTTCGCGCAACCGCTGCCGGTGCTTGCCCGCGGCTTGCCTTTCGGAATGGCCGGCCGCGTGTTCCGGCCGTTGTGCAACAATTCGCTGACGCGTTTCGTCTACCGCCTGCTGCAGAACTGGCTGGTGGCCCCGGTGCTGTTCGTCGGGTTAATTTATCTCTGGCTCACGCCCTCGATCCATTTCAACGCCATGCTGAGCGCGCCGATTTACCTCGCGATGAACTGGAGCATGCTGCTCGATGGGCTGCTATTCTGGACGTTGATGCTCGATCCGCGCACGCGGCGCGAAGGCGCGCTGATCGGGTTCGGCCCACGCATATTCCTGCTGCTCCTCTCAATGGTGCCGCAAATTTATCTGGGAGCGCACATCGGCCTTTCCACCCGGGAGCTGTACGACGTGTACAGCGTTTGCGGCCGCGCCTGGCCGCTAAGTCCGCTCATGGACCAGAACTTCGGCGGGCTGATCACCTGGATACCTGCCGCAATGATGCACGTAATCGCGGTTCTGATATTGCTTGCGCGCTGGATGCGCTCGGATGAGGGACCGAGCGCCGATGCTCAAACCTCGGCGTCCTTGCCGGTCTAGGCACACGACATGCAGCGAAACCCAATAATCCTGATTAGCGCGCTCACCGCCTGCATTGCACTCGTCGCCTGTGCCGAAAAGACGCATTGGCGCACCGATAATATCGACGGCCTGATGCCGACACTCGAATTCAACATGACCGACGATGCCGGACAAGCGGTTAACGCGCGGACCTACCGGGGCAAGACGGTGCTGCTGTATTTCGGCTACACCAACTGTCCGGACGTTTGCCCGACGACGCTCGCCAAGCTCGGCCAAGCGCTCGACGCCACCAGGAATCACGGCGCCGCCACCGTGGTGCTGTTCGTAACCGTGGATCCGAAGCGCGACACCGTCGAACGCATGCACGAGTACGTACAGTCATTCGGTTCATGGTTCGTGGGTCTGCGGGGAACGCCGGACGAACTTGAAGCGCTCACCAAGCGCTACCGGGTCACCTACTCATTCGGTAAACCGGATAAAGACGGCAACTACGACGTTACCCACAGCACCGCAGTCTTCGTGTTCGACGGCACGGGACGCAGCCGGCTTCTCATGCTGCCGCGCGATTCCGCAGCGGACATTACCGCCGATCTCGACCAACTCTACGCCATGTCCGCCTCCTAGGCGGTGTGCGGTGCCGGCGGCGGATTGTTCATTTCACCGCTTCAAGCCCGCGCGATTTCAACCCGGTTATCTGACTGACAACCCGCTCCGCCTAAATTACAGTGCGCCGACGAAGTCGTTGAATTCACTGCCGAGCCGTTGCGGCTCAACCCCGGCCAATAGCCCAAATTGGATACTGCCAATCCTTCAAAAACATCGTTGCTCAATTCCGCCTTACCTTCAAACGAGCCGCGATCGTTGAATACGCGCACGTAGTCACCATTCTTGATGTTGCGAGATGCCGCATCCTTCGGGTGAATAACAACGGTCTGCTCGCCTTGACGTTTCTGCTGAACCGTCTCATTTGCATATTGCGAATTCAGAAACGCATGCGGCTTGGGAGAAATCAGGCTGATCGGGTAGCGCTTGGCGAGTTTCTCATCCGCACCGGATGCCTCGGTTGGCGGAATATAGTCCGGAACGGCGTTAACTGGATCACCGGGTTGCATCTCATTGTAGCCATTGCGCCAGACAGGGACGATAAAGTTGCCGTTTTCGGCTGCGCTGGCTTTGAACTCGCATTTTCCGGATGGGGTCTTGAAGTTGCCTTGGGCGTGAGGTGCGCGCTTGTCGGGCGCGCCGACATTGAGGCGCATCCACCCCACTTCCTTGAGCTTCTCCAGAGTGATTCCTTTCAAGGCGGGCGAATTCCAGTCGTACATCTTCATCAGCAACTCGTCATCGGTCAATTTCCAGTAGTCATCATTGAAGCCCATGGTCTTTGCAAGACGACGGAACATCTCAATGTTAGACACGCATTCCCCGGGAGCCGGGATCGCCGGTTGGTTGAGCATCATGTAGAGATGACCCCAGGTGACCTGGAGGTCATACTGCTCGGCCTGCAACGTTGCCGGGAGGAGGATATCGGCGTAACGCGCAGTGTCCGTAATGAACAATTCGCTTACCACCGTAAACAGATCCTCGCGCTGTAGACCCTTGATCAGCTTATTTGCGTTTTGTTGCTGAGACACAGGATTGGAGTTGTGTATAAACACGGACATGAGAGGTGGATCGAGTTTCTTCTCACCCGTGAGTGCTGCTCCGAGGTCAAGCTCGTTGACGACGCGCGTGCCGGGTTTGATCCAGTCGGGCCGCTGGATGAAGTCGAAATTGAACGGGAACTCCCAAATCGGCATCTCGACCGCGCCGCCACCGACATGGCGCCAGGCACCCACCAGTGCCGGCAAGGAGGTGACCAGGCGGACCGCGTCACCGCCGCCCGGACAGCGCTCGAGGGCCACGCCTTCGCGAATCGCCGAAGGCTGGCTGGTGGCATATTCGCGTGCCAGCTTGCGAATATCCTCGGCTGGCACGCCGGTAATCGCTGCCACCTTCTCCGGGGTATATTTGGCGGCGCGGACTTTTAAGTCCTCGTAACCGATCGTGTATTTCTTCACGTAGTCGTGATCCACCAGGTCCTCGCCAATGATCACGTTCATCATGCCCAGCGCCAGCGCTCCATCCGTTCCAGGCCGAATCGCAATGTGCCAATCGCCCTGTTTCGCCGTCCGCGTGCGGATCGGATCGATGACCACGATCTTCGCGCCATTCTTCTTCGCCTTGAGGATAAAGGGCCACGCATGCAAGTTGGTGGTCAGCATGTTCATCGCCCATACGATGATGTACTTGGAATAAGCAAGGCTTTCCACGTCGAGCCCGCCCGTCGGGCCCACGGTCATGATCCAGGCGGTGGAGGAGCCCGACTCGCAGTAGCACTTTTCGCCGATGGTGGCGCCAAGCCGGTTGAAGAAGGCGTCGCCGCTGGTCAGCCCGTTCAGGGTTCCCTGATTTCCCAGGTAACAGTGATTTATGATCGCCTGGGAGCCGTATTTGGCGATGATCTCGGTCCAGCGCTTCTTGATCTCGGCGAGCGCCTCATCGTAGGAGATCCGCTTGAACTGCCCGCCTCCTTTGGGACCGACGCGCTTCATCGCATACAGCAGGCGGTCGGGATTGTAGTGGTGCTCGGCATAGTCCTTGAGCTTCACGCAAAGACCGCCGCGGGTCATCGGGTGATCCGGGTCGCCCGTTACCTCCACCAATTTGCCGTCCTCGACATGGTATAAAAAAGCGCAGGTATCGGGACAGTCCTGGGGGCAAGCGCCTCTAACAATACGGGTTTCACTCACATGCACTGCCATGGTGGTTCTCCTTGGGGAAATGAGCCGGGACTTGATGCATTTAACTTTGCTCCCGATCAATTATCATGTCAACGGCCAAATCGAGCGACCCGCTCCCGGCGGAATTCCTCCCAAAAAACCTGACGCCCTGGGCTAGTCAGCTTAGAAGGGATTCTAGGAATTCAGGTCGGATTCTTCTGCGGAAAGCGAGAAGCCGAGAGTGAAATTTCGATTACGTCAAGAATGATACAGCCCCGACCCCCAGTTACTGCGCAAATTTAATTCTGCGATTACGGCCCGAATTTCGGGCTAGACTGACGACCGAGTTATTCCGTTACCTTCGTCGCCGAAACAATCCAGGGCTCATGATCCCGGCCGAAAGCCACAGCCACCTCATAATGCTTAGGCTGTTCACCCGGTTTCGTATACGGATTCCGCGGGTTCATATCCTTTAATTCGCCGATGAATCTATACGGAACATTTATGGTGGTTCCAAGCGTTACGAGATAGCCCATCAGAGTCGGCCCGCCATTAACTTGGTTTAGTTCGGGCCTTATCTGTCCGCGAATGATTGCGTATTTCGATCGGTCGGGGTAGCGCGCGCGAAGCGTTGCATCATCGAGTCCAGCATCCACCGCATACAAACGGTTCGATATGTTTTCCTCCTGCCAGATCATGTTTTTCCTCACATCCGGACACAGTTCGCAATCGTACGTTTTTTGGTCGGGCCAGCAAGAAGGATCTATCGCGTCTTTCATTTGCTTAATCGCGGTCTGGTACGCCGTACCGTCAAGCTCGAGTACGATAAATACTTCTTTTTCTCGCATGTTCCGGTAATGGCTGAATGCATCCCTATCGCTTACGGGCATGCTGACGTCAAATCCCAGCTGGGCAAGCTTCGCTTTGTCCAGCCATTTCGGGGACCCGCTAGGAATATATCCGACGAATCCAGTAATGTTCCTGCAGTAGCTCTTTCCTAGCCACCAAGGGTTCTCCTGAGGTATGCGCCAATTTAGGTTAAGCTCCATCCCACTGCCTTCTTTATCCGTATACGTTTTGGTCAGCTCGCGGTCAGTGAGCTTAAGTTCGCTCTCTATGCTGCTGCGGTTGTAGGTTACCGAAGCCAGCACAAAGCCGTTTGCGACTAGAATCACAAGTACGCCGGAGATCAAAATAAATTTAAAGCCCGGCTTCTTCATTTCGTGCCCTCCAGTCCTAGATTTCTTTCCATTGACCGAAGGCGCTTCATAATCGCCAGGAACAATACGGCAGTCAAGCCCACGACGAGAAAGAACAAGTACTTCGGCATGATATCCCACCACCAGTCGTAAAATTTGCTGTACAGGAATATCACGAAGAACGTCGCGCCGGTGTTAACCACCTCCGGCCAGTGCTTGCGTATGCCAAGCCAAACGGCCGCTGCACTCGAGAGAAATCCGAGCACCTGATAGCTATTCTTGATTAATTCACGACCCCAATCCAGGTAGCTTCCCTCCGGCCAGTTTGCCAGGACCAGCGTGGGCAGCAAGGTTGTAAGCAGGCCAAAAATTCGGTATACGCCGGCAAACTTGTCGAAATGTTCGTGTTTGATTATCAGTGGCGTGATGAAAAGGAGCACCGCCGCCGGAAAAAAATCCTCCGGCCGCCCACCGAAATCCAACCAGTAAAAACCGGCCCATGTCCCCGCGCGCGCGGCAATGTATGCCGTAATGCAAAGGATGCCGGCAATGAGCAGCAGTCTTAATTCAAAAGCATAGGCCAGCAAGAATCCGTAGCCCGCCCAAACGAGAAAAGCACGGTCGGATGGAGTAACGTTGAAAATTATCCCCAGCATAGAAATATTGAGCACAAAACAGGCAAAGGCCACCATCGCTGCGAGTTTAGTGAAGTACCCGCTGGAATCGCGGCGACTAACCATCATTGTCAGGGCGAAAGTCAGAAGCGAGGCTACGACCAGGATCGCGGTCTGCGTTTTTTCCCCAAAATCACCCCAAAATTGACGGAAAAGGAAAAACACGCTTGCCGCAAGCGCGAGCGCCCCGAACAAGGAGGCTGCACGCATGCCCAGCGAAAGCTGTCTGGATTTTACATCCTGGTCAACGTCATAGGATCCGACAAACTTTGAAACAAGCTCATCGTGGTATTTTCTGATTCTGTTTTTGGTTTCATCGTCAAACTTGAAAACGCCCTCGTGTTCCAGCCTTTCTAGCTCGCGGTGAAAAACCCTGACGTCGTCCGTTCTTTCCTGGGCGGCGCTTTTACTGGTTGCGCCCCCGCTCAAGTCGCGCATTCTTTATTCCCCGCCAATTACCGCACGAAAAAGCATTGTCGCATTTTTGCTGTAGAAAGCTAAATATTGGAAGTGAAAATTCCATCGCTTCAAAACATAATTCGATCGTGATTCATTTTGTTTCTTCGCGCTTGGTTAGGTCATGACCAGAAAAATAATCAAAGCCAGTATGCTCAGAATATTCCGCACCGTATGTAATTTGCCCCAATGCGACAAGAGTTGGCGCGTGACCTGAGAATTTTTTTCCAGCCCAGGGGCAAGGAGTTTCTTGTTTGTGGGCATGATCACGATCAGCGTGAAGGGTATAACTGAACTGAGCAACAGGCCGCCGATGAGCCACCAGATGCTTGACCCGGCAAACCAGGCTGTGACCGAGGCGATCAAACCAAAGCCGCGAGCGAAGCCTGCATGATCGCCGCCTGTCGATAGCTGACGGGAAACACGGCTGCTGCGAGTTCAGCGCCGCATTCCATCCGGGCTGGATGCTCGACGAAGTTGATGTACACTGCCGCGCCCGAAAAAAGTGCGCAACAAAGAGTGGCAATGAACTGAGCGACAGATTGGAGCGATATCATAAAACCAGGGCCTTGAACACCCAATATTCTAATTCAACGGCACGGCCCCAGCTTCATGCGGAAGCAACCCGAGTTCCAATCTGGTTCGGCAGTCTGCACTCAATGTTAGCTGTCAACCAAAAGAGAAATTTCCCTGACCACCAATCGGTAGATTCGCCGTTCGAGCCCAAATAAAAAAGGCAGGGTCCAAGTCCTGCCTTTTTTAAAGATGAAGAGAAATTACCTCTTCATACTGATGGCGCACAGATCATCTTGGGTAAATTTGATTGATCATTCGATCTTGCTGATCGTCGTCCTCATAGAAACGCGGGTTAGTTATGTCCATCCCGGTATAGGCTTGACCGTTCATGTCTTGACCGTTCGCATTGTACGAGAATGCTCCCGTTTCCGGGCTGGTCCTGTACGATTGTTGTGATGTCATTTCCGGACCCGACGCACATGCACACAAGAGTAAGGTGGCGATGATACCTAGAAGGACTTTTAGAAGGGCTTTCATGGAACCTCCCACATTGATGCGTCAATTGGGATTACTGTGGCATGATTCTATGGCGAGCAGATTTCGATGTCAATACGTCAAATCGTTTTGTTACACTTTGTTACAATTCCGAATTAAGTTGCGAAATGGGATGGCGCCATTTGGTCAGGGTTGAAACTGCCGGTGGTGAGTTATTGGATTCAAGCGAGCTCCGTCTAGGTGGTGTCCGCGATTGGCCGAGGCAGTGTGAAAACGCTAAATTTCGAGAAACAGGTTAGCAGTTTCTCCACGCGAGGCTCATTGTCTCGCAGTGCATTGCCCCTACATTCCACTCAGGGCGCAGTCGAAGAAGCTTGGTGTGCAAACGAGGACGAGTCCATATACGGACAGGTGGGGAAAAAATGGGTTAACGGGTCAAAGTCGAATTTATTCGCCCTGCCGATGGATCGTGAATTTCCGCGCCGCGGAAGCGACAATCCAAATAATTTGTCTAGTGCGACTGTCTTCGCGCCCTGTGACAGCCTGGGTCAACAACTGGCTTTCATTGTTTTACGGTAGCGCGAAAGCGATATTTCAAGTTTAGGCCATGCTATCCATAAGTTGGGTGCGCACGAAAATGATATGCTCGCGGAGCGCGTAGAATTGGTCGGCGAACGACCGCGGCATTTTCATTCTGTTGACTGCCTTCTCGATGTCATCAAGCCGCCCGAGCATTTCTTCCCGGTTCTCAGGTACTGTGGCTGCACGCATATCCCTTTCTAGAGCCAGTAAAGCACCGTACCAACGATTGATGCGCGACCTGACGCGCCAGCGATATAACGCGGGCGTCATGCGTAATCCCGGGATCAACAGAACAACAATCGGGACTAATATTACCAACATGCGGTCTGCGAAACTGGCTAGCCAGAACGGCAGATGCCGATAGAGAAAACTCTTACCCGATGTGTAGTAACGTTTCGCGTCATCGCTTATGCGAAATTCGTGTTCAAGCGGGGCCGGAAATTCGCCTGCGCGGCGCAGCAACCCGGCGCTTGCGTGCACCTCAGTCGCCGCCTCAATCAATAAATCGGATAACGCCGGATGCAAATCTTCGCGCGCGATGAGCTCGACCGTCGGTGCGATCAGGGAAACATCATGGTCTGGAATGTTTTTTCCGAGATCGATGGACCCCATCGGAAGTTCCAGCGCATTTAAATACGGGAAGCGCCGGAGGTAGGCTTCTGCCTGTTCGAAATTCATCAGCTGAACCCCTGGTGTGAGAAATAGCTCGCGCATCACGTGCACGGTCGCGGAATCCCCCATTAGAAATGCGGCATCGATCTTCCCATGGATAAGCGCCTGCGCGGCGTCTTCTCCGCTCAGATCCAGCAGTGCTGTCGAGCCGCCGGTCTCGATGCCATTGGCCTTGAGCAAGGCCAAGGCCAGAAATCGCGTCCCGCTGCCTTCCGGGCCGATCGCCAACCGCTTGCCGCTCAGTTCCGAAAGCCGCATGACAGGGGCTGCGCCCCGGTAAAAAATTTCAAGCGGTTCATGGAAAATGCTTCCAAGCGACACCAACTTGTCAATGTTCTTCCCACCGGATACTCCCCCCTGAACAAACCCGATGTCGACGTGAAACGAAGGATTGTTCAGTCTGTTAAGATTTTCCAGCGAGCCCCCCGACGGGAGGATTCGCAGCTTCACGCCGCTGCGCGCCAATATTTTTTGGTACTTTTTGGCAGTGGTCTGGAAGGTGCTGCCCTCGGGGCCGCTGGTAATGGTGATGTGGTTTGGCGGCGCGGGATTGACGAACCGGATGGCGGCCCAAATCGCAAGTAAGCTAATCAGAATTATTGGAACCAGCGTTATCGCGAGATCGCGCCACGAAATCTCCATCGACGGTAACACGCGCAGCTTGGGAATGATTTTGCGCATATCGTGCCGTGTCATTTATGAAGTTTCGTTCTCTCGTCGTTGCATGTTTCGGTGCAACGCCGTGCCCCAGGCGACGGTTCTGGGGGATCTTCAGATTGCCAATTACAGACTGAAAATCTGGCCACGATAAACGCAGGTTCGGCAATTAGATGAAAACTCATATTACTTCCGCTTTCCTCTTCAGCGCTTATTTTAATAAACACGCCAAAGAACATTTAGACTGAGCTATTTTGTTTACCAAAGCAAACGGCGAACAAGGGAAAAAGTGTAGCTCTAGGCACGCCTCGGCACGCTTCAGCGGCTGTAATGGTCAAAAATCAAACCGGGTCAGCGTCGACTCGATTCAGGTTGCCTGTCAATCCGGCGTCCCGACGCGACGGAAACCACCGCTCCAAAAAATTCGCCCGCGCAAGTTTCGAGCCGGACTCGGGAAGCTATCGCGTTCCAGCGGCTATTGACCTAAGTCAGTCACTCCCGTCCACGTTAATCCATTGGCCGGTAGTTGCATCCACTACGACTTTCCAAAACTTAAAGGGCTGCAGAATTGCAGCCCGTTTTTTGTCATTTCGAAAAAAACCACTCCGATCCAAATTTTTTGTCGTGACGTTTAATGATATTTAGTCCAGCTTGAGTCGGGATTAAAGGTCGTCATCTTAGCGGCAATCGATGCGGTGTTCCTGCCCAGGTCTTTTTCGTAAACTACGCCATTCTGATTAACGATGAAACTCATAATGCCCGAAGCACGATAACGTGCCGGATAGGCAATTAGTCCGAAGCCGCCGAGCATCTTGCCTTTCACAAGGTAGTCGTATGCTCCACCGGGAGCATCCTTGCCCTGCTTGGTGAGGATCTTATAGTAGTAGCCGTGATAAGGGGTAAGTGTCCCGGAGGGCATGCGTTTGTAGCCCTCGCTCGCCGCGGTCGCGAGGAGCGGCCCGAGCGGACTCTGTTGTTCGTCCACCGTCGTCTCCCAATAGAGTCCATCGCGCTTGCCCGGTGTACTCACGAGCTTGGCTGCATATTGCGGAATGCCGGCGCTATGCAGATTTTGCGCCACGTAATCGTGCTCGGCATCGACGATCGCAAGGCAAACCTGAACCGCAGCTAATTCGTTGCGGCCGATGCGGCGGTTCAGTATCTCTTGTTTGCCCTGTTGTGCATCGAAATGCCAACTGTCGCCGGATTTAACCAGCGGAATCGGCATCGGCCATTCGTCTTTGCCGACTACGAGCACCGCTTTCGCATTGCCCTGAAGCTCGATCTTGTTGACAACGCCATAGGCACCCAAAAACCTATCGCGATTTTGCTGATCCTGCACCGGATCGCCGGAGTCAATGAGCTTGCCGCTGTGTGGGCCCAAGATCGCACGCAATGCCGACTCATCGCCCGCTTTCATGGCGTCGACCAATGCGGACACGGCCTCCTCGGGCGAGGCGAAGCTCTTTTGCGAAACGCCTGCGGCCATTACCAGGGGCGCCGTAGCAAGGAGTACCAATGCGCAGATCAAGCCGCGCAGCGCTGTCCGCAGGTAAAGCATACACGACTCCACTATCCTGAATTTGCTTGCCATAACTTTTTCAACGTTGTTCATATGTTAAAGGTTTTGTGAGATCAATTAGATGTCGCTAATGACGATTTCCTTCGTTGCCGCTCGAGGAGTTGCCGGCCGGCTGAGGCGCCTTTTTGGTAGCGGAGGATTTTGCTGGCGAAGTACTACTCGAAGAGTGCGCCGGCGTAGCGCTGGTCTTTGGTGCTGCTGCCGCTTGGTAGCTTTTGCGACCACGCGCGCTTTGGTTACGTACTTCCGCTCCTTGGCCTACGCCGTCAAACGCGGTGGGCTGTGGTTGTACAGTTGGTGCGGCAGGTCGCCGCGGACTGTTGCTCGCCTCCAGTCGACCGGCAGGGGGCGTTACGCTCGGGTGGCTGGACGCCACGCCCGTAGGCGCCTTCGTGCCCGTACTGCCGCCAGTAGCCCGAGAACTGTTAGCCTGTTCTTCTGGCCGGTTTCGGGACTCGCGGCTCACATTCGGGCGAGCGCCTTCGACAATGTGCTGCTGACCTGTCGCCTGACGCTGAGACGAAACTTGAGGCGAAGGCGGAGCATAGCCGCGGAAATCACGCCGCGTCTCGGGCGCTGCGCTCACGCGCCTGTATTGTTCACGCAATGCGACGGTCCGATAGGGAACGCCGCGGCGGTGATCTGGATCATGTCCCCAAGCAACTCTATTGTTCGTGACGTTCACATGCTGGTAGATGGCTCTCTCACGGTTCACATACGCGTTGTAGTTAAAGTAAAAGTTGTTGACCTGTACGACATTTACATGGCGGGCGTGCCAGTCGAATTCGCCGAAGAAGAAGTGCGCAGCGATCGCGACTCCGGCACCAAAAAAGAAACCCACCGTGATTCCAGGGCGCACGTGATATCCGGGCCAGGGTCCCCAATAGACCGGCGGATAAGCCGGCCACCACCAGGTGCCGTAAATCACCGTCGGGTTGTAGTACGGCACATAGATGATTTCCGGATTCGCGGGCGCTACCACGATCGTCTGCCCCTGCGTCTCCACGCGAATTTGATCGGTGGACCTTAGATTACCTGCGGCATATGCCCGTTGTCGCAGATTCTGAACTGTGTCCATGACCTGCGGCTGCTGGGATAGGAAAGCGTCACCCAGCCTTTCGGTCCAATCCAGCTTGTCGTCCATCATCTGGATGATCTGCGGGAATGCGACGAGCGATTTGACGCTCGGATCCCAGTTATTTTGCGCAACCGCGTTCACGGCCCGGTCGCCCCTCAGGTTGGGGTTTGCCTTGGACCAGCGCGCGGCCTCAACGACTTCAAGCGGATAAGTCGCCGCCATCAAGATCTGCGATAACAGCGCATCGGGGTAGAGCGCGATCGGCGCTAGCATCTGATCGAGTTCTTCCTGCGAAAACACGGGTTGAGCCGATTCCGGCGTCGGGGGCGCGGAGTTTCCCTCCAGGGGCTCGGGAGTCTGCGCGAATGTAACCGATGCTGAAAGCAGCAACATCAGCCACCAAGCAAAAAGTTGTTTAACACATGCTTTCATTACTGTGCTTTGGCATTTATCCGTGGCCAGATTCCTTACGATTTTCGGAGGCGCATTGCGCATAGGGCATCCTTAGAATGGCTCGATTACGTAGTTGTTGCGATTATACGGCTTTCCTGGATATCGCCGCTCATAAAATAATACGGGAGCCACATGGTTGACCGTTCCTGACCAGTCAAAGACAGGTCAAAGTATTGTAACCAAGAATTCAATGACCGCTTTTGGCGGCGGTTCAGCGGACCGACGCAATGCCTTCTAATCCTGCCAGATGAGGAGGTAGGCGTATGGCGGGAATCGCACACGACCGGGGGTCGTTACTCTGCAATCAACTCCGCCGGCGCAGCGGATTCCACATCCTAGACAGGAAAAAACGCTGCGGATGCATCGCTGTGCTTTTCTCACCCGGTTTGCGCCGGAATTCGCTTAAGAAGTCCCAGATGAGCTGACTTGCGTCCGGCCCCTGCGAGTCGTTGAATGGGTGACGCTCGTCGCCGCCGCTCCACGCGTGGCCCAGACCTTCAATGATGATCTTGCGTAGCACGATTCGTCCGTCCCGCGCATAGTCTCGAAGCTGATACGCGCGATGGGAACTTGCGACGCGACGCTCGGCAGTTTCGATCAGCGGCTGCGGAGCCATGCGATCGTATTCCGCCAACCTCCGATTCTGTTCGATGATCCGCTCGGCATTGAGTGGATTGACTGTTTCATCGCGATCGCCGTGAATCACCAGCGTGGGAACGAAAGCAGCGGCAAGTCGCGATGTCGGCGTGGTCGGACGCGCTGTCTCCTGCGCAGAACTCGAGGAGCCCGTACGCATGGCCGCTACCGCTGCCGATGGCGATGACGCTGCTCGATACATTAATCCCGAATGGACGGCGCAGGCCGCGAACAAGGTGCCGTAACAGTTGGCGAGCACGCTGGCCATGGCACCTCCGGCCGACATCCCGGCGATGTAGACCCGCGTGCGATCGACCGGGTAACGCTTCATTACTTTGCACACGATCTTGGCGATCATCTCAGCTTCTCCGGATCCCCTCAAGACTGCGGGGTCGAACCAGTTCCAGCAACCGAATGAATTCGCATGATGGCTTTGCTCCGGATACAGGACAATGAATCCATGGCGATCCGCGAGCTGATTCATGCGCGTGCCCGCCGCAAAGACCAGCGCGTTCTGCTTGCAGCCATGGAGCATCACGAGGAGGGGAAGGACATTAGGGCTCGAGACGGCTGCAGGCAGGTACAGACGATAGGCACGTACGGAGTGCAGCAGGTGCGACGCCAACGTTAGGGGTGGGGTGTGAAATCGGCCCTCTTTCCGACGAGCCCGGCGCAAAAGGGGAAAATTCAGCCGATCTCCCAGGTAGGCTCGCGCATCCGTTGTCCAGCGCTTGATGAAACGCCGCATAATTTTTTATAAATCAGTTCCTTTAGAAAATAAAGTGAGTGATCGGAAATTCAATTCGCCCGTCGTCGGCGTTCTGTGCCGATGCAACCCTGCAGCGATGGCTATTGGAACCGCGTCTGCCCGGTTGGGTTCAATCGGAGTTGCTGCCGCTCTGCCCTCGGCAATACAGTTGGGGCTTTTATGCGAAACGTTTAATACCGGAGGCGTAATTATTGTCGCTTCAAAAATAATCCATTTCCGACTGCAAGTGTTTGCTGTGCGTTAAGGCCCATAGCTCAGTTTGGGACGCCAATCGGTACCCCGTCCTTCCGGCGTGTAATCCAGAAGATTCCACAAAGGCCAAATTAGATCGACGTGGCGGGGATCCTGCCCCGGTTCTCTTGGAACAAACATCAGTTCGGTACTGTAAGAGTGATAAATCTTGCCGTTTCTCCGGACGAACACATTCAGAACCGGCCATTGTGATCCGTCAGGGCCTTCACCGCGGTAGTCGCGGTTGTATCTGTTGCCGGCCGAGGAAAGCAGCCGAAGGTTGCGCCAGCCGCGCTCGCGCGCGTGTTCACGGATACGCTGAATCGGGGATTTCGCAACGACGACGAAGTTGATGCGTTGCGCAGCGTGCGGCGCAGTTCCATTCATGCTGTCGAGAATGGATGTGCAACTCGGGCAGGCCTTCACCATTTTGGGCCCGTACATAAGGCTGTAGACGACGAGGCTCCTGTTCGCGGGCGGCAAGAGCTCAGACAACTTCACGCGCCGCACCATCTGCATGTCCTCCAGTTCCGCGGCGCCTTCCTCGAACTCGTAGTCCTCCGACACCAATCCGCCCAGAGGCAGTCGCCGACGCATTGCTGCGACTTCCTCCAGTCGCTTGTGCAGTTCCATTTCGGCCTTGAGGAGTTTGTTCCGCGTCGCTCGATACTCCTTAGTCTCGCCGGGAAAACGTTCGGAATGTAATGAAGCTGATGCGGACTTCCGCGCAGGTTTTTTCTTCGATTTCTTGGCCATCGATATCCGCCTCCTTTGTCGGACGCAGTAATGCTAAGTAACCTATCTCGGGAGTAAAACTTAAATCGATACAAAAATAATTCGCATCTGGCGTCTGGCGTTTTATTTCATATTTTCTTTTTGCTGTGAGGATTCGGTCTGGCTTGACCACCCTCGTTGATGCATGCAAGCGTCGAAATACTGTTTACGCTGAGCTTTGGCCTGCAGATAGGCTTGCATGTATGGATAGGAACTGCCATAACCCATTTGCGCAGGATAAGGCGCGAGGCTCGCGGCATAGGTATCGCAATCCTGGCGATCGGTAATCAATCGCGCCTGAGCATCCTGCCCCGAGAGTGTTTGGTTAGTCCATACTTCCTGTGGCTGGGGGCTGGCAGCACAGGCAGTCAGGAAGAAGAAAATTAAATATAGAATTCTAAGGTATCGGAGCCGCATATATTCACAAGAAAGCCAAATGCCGGGACGGTATTTCATTTGCTCAAATAATAATTCGTCCCTTAACACCGAGTGTAGTGAATACGGATGCATTTTTCAATTGGCGTTCGATATGACAGCCTCCTTAAAAGATAAAACTGGGCTGCACCCGGTTCGGTGGACACCACCTTAAGCTAATTTGACCCGTTTCTCGAACTCCATCGGACTGAGATAGCCCAGTGTCGAGTGACGACTATTGACTACCCTGGTAGGAGTAATGTAGCAGTTGCTTCGGCGCGCCGCGCCGCCAGATCGCCATCAGGAGCGCATCGGTGACGAGCGGCGCGGTCTTCTGCTCGCTCATCGACCAACCCACGGCACGGCGCGAGTAAAGATCGAGCACCACCGCCACATCGAGCCAACCCTCGGCGGTCCAGATGTAGGTGAAATCGGCCACCCACTTCTGGTTCGACGCCGGCGCCTCGAACTGCCGGGCAAGCACGTTTTGGGCAATCACATTCTCAGGACGTTGCCCGATACCCTGGGGCACCTTCTCCGCCGTGGTCGCCCACGCAGCGTAGCCCGGCGCATCAAACGTTCGACCCGGTGCATACCGCAACCTAAGCTTCAAGCTTGTAGATCCCGCCACACACGCGCCATAGGTACAGTCGCTCTGCGCAAAACTCGTCCGAATATGCCACGTGAGCCGCGTGTCCGTGCGAACCCGTGCACTCGGTGGGCGTTTGAGCCACTCATAGAACCCGCCGCGCGAAACATCGAGCGTCTCGCACATCCACCGCAGCGGCCAGATCCCTCGATTCTTCGCCATAAAGCCAAACTTCATGTCGACTCTTTCGCGAAGAAGGCCGCGGCTTTTTTTAGAATGTCGCGTTCGGCCTTGACTTTGGCATTCTCTCGCCGCAGCCGCTCAAGCTCCGCCTGCTCAAGTTTCATCTGACCTGGTCCCGGAAACGCCTGTCCCGGATCAGCCGAGAATTCCTTGACCCAACGACGCAAGATGCCTTCACCAACATCCAGATCGCGCGCCACTTGCTTCAACCCCACCCCGCGCTTCTTAACTAGCTTCACTGCGTCAAGCTTGAACTCCCGATTTTATTTCCGTCTGACCACCGCACATCTCCCAGAACATCATTACACCTTAACCCAGTGTCCGGGAAGCCGGCTGCAGCCTAACTAAAGATTAAATGCGCATTCATGGCTATGCGTGCCAAAGGTGAACAAATTAATACTAATCACGCGTCGTATACAATAATCTAGAGTATGCCCGTCGCAGGTTAGCATCTTGAGATTGATATCTGCGGATATGGGTGACTTGACGGCTCAAACGCAGGGTTCATTATGGCGAAGTACCGTGTTGTTATAAAAGGCATCCGAGAAGGCACGGATCATGAGAATCTGCTTATTGAGTTTGCTGACCTATTTAAAAGAGATGCTCAAGCGCTTCGTCCGGTCTTAACGGCAAAGTACTTTGTCGTTTGGAGGTCGCTTGAGAAAACTTTGGCTGCAGATTTTCAGCTGGTATTAGAAGGCATGGGTTTCGTCTGCGAAATTGAAGCGGAGCAGTCCCCCGAGCTAGATGGTTTCCCCGCACAAAGAAGCCAAGGGATCGAGGGTCCAACGTCCTCGCCGTCTTCGACCAGCAATGTTTCCGGTCCAAGATTCTGTCCTCAGTGTGGGACTTCTGTTACGGACAGACAAAAATTCTGCGCGGAATGTGGAATGAATCTTGCGCGTGACAATCTTAAAATAGTTTAGCACGAGGATTAATCACAATCTGTTACGACAAACTCACAAGACATTTGGTGGTCTCGATTCTCTATTTCCACGAAAATAGTCAGCCCGCTTTTTGGCATTTTCCTCGCGCAGGAACAACCTCTAATGCATGGTAACGGATCAGCGACGGGACCGCAGTTACTCCAGTAATGACCACGGCAACGAGCGATTTAACGCCCAAGCCGCGATTTTAATTCGTGCTGTTCGCTTTAGTTCGGAATTTTGGGATCGCGGGGGGACGGTTTGCGCGACGATCATTTTGGAAGGCGATGCTAACAAGGTCGATGTTGGATCAGCGAGGGGTCGATAAAATCACCATGCTCGCAACTCTCTAGGCTTTTTGCCTACCGATGGTCAACGACGCGAATCGGCAAGTTACATAGCTCAATCGACCTGCCTGATATTTTGTACCAAGCTGATACAAGTTCACTAAAACAAATTCAACTGTGCGGGTGGGATTGGCGAGATGCCTTGGCGAATGTCCGTTTTTGGCCTACTGTGTTGAAAAACTTGAAATCGCAGTGACGCCAAACTTCGATCGGAAATCGGTGCAATCCGGAATGCCAAGCAATTCCCGCTCGTAGAGACAGTACAAGGCCCTAGGGTGCGACATCAGCGATTGCTTGTGGTTCCCCCACGTCGACGCGGACTGCGCGCCAAAAAAAGTTTAGAATTTTTGGACCTCGGTAGAAATCGAGTTTTTCAACAGAATGGACCCACTTCAGTCATTCAACCATCGCCCCTCGGCGTGCGAAGTCCGCGAGTCGATTCCGCGAACTAGACTTGGCCCCGGAGCCCGCCGCCACCCTTCATTCCGTTCCTGAAATCGCCTCCGTGCAGCGCAGCGTACCCTGTGCCCTTGACCGACTTCGCCCGGCGAGTGCATGATTTGGCGTAACGTCTCCTGCGCCGCGCCCTAAAAGCGCCCGACTGGGACGGTCAAATGTGGGTCAGCAATCTTGAAGGCGCGTGACCGCGTAAAAAGAGTACTGATCAGGCATCATTACGAGAGTTCAGCAACGGGCCGCACCGGTAATGGACCAACTGGTTTTCTTATTGCTTCGTTAACGGGAGGGGGCCATGCGATTCGGATCCTTCTTCGCTTCTGTTATTGCAATTTTCCTTATTCTTGCGTCAGATCCGATCGTTAGAGCGGAAACCAGTGCATCAGACAATCCGAACATAGCCGAAACCGCCGGAGTCAACAGCGCCGCGAACGTTGCCGGCATGAAGGCAGCGGACGCGGACATGGCGGGCATCTTGTCCGAGGGAGCCAAGCTCGTCGAGGACCATAAGGCGCTGGATAAGGAATTCGAGGAACACCTCGAGCTCAATAAGAAAATACGGGCCGACACCGACGAAATAGACAGATGGATGGCCAAGTGGAACGAGCAAACAAAGGAGTTTAATACCCGCTGCAACCGTGATTTCTACAATTGGCAGGATGCCGAGTACGCCCAATGCAAGGCAGAATATGAGCGGGACATGCCATTGTGGAATCAGAAGGAAGCCGAGAAGCGGCAGCTCTTGCAACGAGAGCAATTGTGGAGGACCGAGGACGAGCGCCTGATTCGCGAGAAACGCGCGCTTTACGCCCGCCAAGTAGCTTGGCAGCAAAAGGCCAAGAACTTGCCGCCATCCGTACGAGCCAGCCCCGAGATGTCGGCTAAAATGACTGAGTGCTTCACTAAACAGAGAGGCGAACTGGAGGCCATGGTCAATTCATTCCAGACCTGCTGGGACGGAGTACGCAAGGCAGGGCTGCTCGCGATCAAGCAAGGAAAGCGGTCCTTCGACGCTCCGGCCAACCCGGTGACGGGCGACCAGCACCTACCGGAGTCCAGAGACCAGTACGACGCCGAGCAGATGGCACATGTGGAAAAATACAAGGGCACCGACAACCCGGTGGCAACCCCGCTTACGCCCGAGCAGTGAGCGCTGCCTCGCGCTCGCCCGGCCTGCTTGCTGCGCTTTCGCTTTTGGTCGCGTGGACTGTACGATATTTTGTTACAAGTACATAAAAGTCAGTAACCAATTGGTGTGCGATTGGAGTTGAGTGCTGCGCGGGTGAACATCCACTTCTGCCCGAAAGTGACCATGGCTCAACGTCTGCCTTCGATCTATCCTGTTGAAAAAGTCCCAACGCCCAATTTTCGATTGATTCCAGAGGTCCTCTACTATCATCCAAGTGACGATCGTCGATTGTGACGCGATGTGAGAGGTCGATTTTTAGCGATGAGCGCCGTTGGATTTGGAAACCGACTTTTTCAACACAATAGGCCGAAAGGTTCTTTGGTTCACGTCAAGGATTTTGTAAGGCGCGCAGGATCGAATTCGGTGTCGCAGGTGTACATCGACCAAGCGGACATTGCCGCTGACAGCGCGACCATTGCGCCTCAACCAGCATATTTATCCAGTTAGCCGAGCCTGACCCCGTTGATTCGCTATTTCCCAGCAGCCGTTGGCGGCGCGAATCCCGGCGGCACCTTGAGCCACGGCAAGCCCTTCACCGCAAAGTCATAGCCCACGTCGTAGAGCTGGCGCATGTACTCGTTGTCAAACTCTTCCTTGTGGGGAAAGTTAAAAGTGGATGGGATGTACGTCAGGTTGAAATCCACACCGTCGCGCTGGGCGGTGGCGTAGATGCGGTAAAGATCGCCAATGCCCTGGGAGTAAATCAGTGAGGCGACCGCGCGCCCGGCAATGCTCATCGTTCTGCGCTCGACATTCGCCCAATCCGGGTCCAGCTTGGCGTTGCGTATCACGTAGAGCCTGCGCTCGCGGGTTACGCCGACGGCCGCCGCCTCTTCATTAATACGGATCCCGGGCGGGTAAGCGAACACCTGCGCCATGACGCCGCCGTCCACGTGCATTTCCTGGTAGCGCTTGCCGTCGACTTCGACCTCGATCATCGTCGGTGGAAATGCCCCCGGAATGGAGGCGGACGCGATCATGATACTCACGAAAAGATCGAGCGCCTTAGGACCGCCGTAGGTTGCGATTTTCCCCATGTCCCAGATGATAGGGCGGCGCGCATCGAGGTCGGCGGTGGCGACCAACAGCAACCGGCCCTTTGCGTACTCCGCTGCGATCGCCTTCAGCAGGTCCTCATTCACGTATTTGCGCGTTAATTTCCATAGCGGCGCGTTGTCCGCCATCGCGTCGCTGAAGAACCCTTCAAGGAGGCCGCGCTGCTCGAGTACGTCTTTCGGCGAAATCGTGGTGTAGACTTCCTTCAGCGTCGCGTCGTACTTCGGCCCGAGAAAAGCGAACGGCGCGATCAGCGCGCCGGTGCTGATGCCGGTAACGAGCTTGAATTCGGGGCGCGTTCCCGTAGCCGTCCAGCCATTCAGCAATCCCGCGGTATACGCGCCATTGTCACCTCCGCCCGAGATCGCCACGAAAACCGCGGGAGGCAGAGGACCCTTGTGTCCCTGCTTCGCGAGGTACTCCTGTTCCCGCCGCAATGCCTCAAGCGCGACTCGGGTGAGCTCGGTCATGTCCCCGCCCGCGACGAAACGGACCCCGGGCATGCCCGGAATTTCTGCTTTGGCGGTCAATGCGGGAGGCACTGCGTCCAGCCGCGTCGGTGCCGAGGCGCAACCCTGCGCCGTCACTAACACGGCCGTAATCAGCAACCTTCCATACATGTCAAAATTTTGCATCGTTTTATCCCCAAGTAGAAAAGCGGCAGGTACAAGCAGGAAGCGGTGGTCCGTACAAAACTACCGAGGTTTGCAAGTAACGTGACAACACTATAGCGCCCCTCGCTTGAAGGTCGGCGGATGAAAATCATCCGCGCACCGCGCAATCGTCACTTAACTCCTACCGCAACCACCATTTCGCAAGGACCGACAAATCCGTCGGCCCCTTCGAATTTCTTCAGCTCCTGTTCGATCTCTTCCCATACAGACGGACGTTCAGCTTCGGGTACGCCCGAGAGCATTTGATGAAGGGCTCCAAACGACTCCCGCTCGAATCGAACACACTCCGCGGCGGAGGGGAGACACAATGGCGATGGCACCAGACGAACCTGGATATCGCGAAAGCCTGCCTTTGCAAATGCAGTCTCAAGAACGCCCGGGGCGCCCAGACTGAATGGACCGGGTTGACCCGGGAGCGGCGGCGGCAACTGTGCGCGTCGCCGGATGATCGAAACGGGAACTGAGAAGAACCGGTTGTTCTCGGGCGTCGAGTAGGTGATCGCACCCACCCTGCCGCCGCGCTTGAGTGCACGCCTCATTCCCGTGAGTGCTTTGTTCTGGTCTGGAAAGTAGATTAAACCGACGCGCGACACAACCGCGTCGAACGAGTTATCGGGCAATTCCAGGTTTTCGCCGTCCATCACTCGGGTCTTGATGTTCTTCAGCCCCGCCTTGAGCGCAGCCGTCTGGGCAAACTCGAGGATTTTGGACGAAATATCCGTTGCCAGGACCGAACCCGTCGGACCCACGCGCTGCGCGATCCCGATGGTCTGCTCGCCAGCGCCTGCGGCAACATCGAGGATATTTTGACCAGGCCCAATAGTTGCCATATCCAGCATCAGCTGCGTTGCCTTGCCCAACCATTCGTGCAGCGTTGGCCCCCAATGATCCCATGCTTCAGCCGCAACCTCCCACTGATCACGCGTAGTGGCCTTGTATTTGATCGGATCAAAAGCAGGAGTATTAGCAGACATGACAAACCGCCTCCAAGTAGCCACAAGGAGAAACATCGCAGTCTCTACATCTGGGGAAACCTACAAGCAAACTGTGCGTTCCTACTTAATTTGGTGGTTCACTACTCTCAAGCGCAGCCCAAATTATCATCTTCCAATACCCAAATCCGGATGACGTTTTAATGTCCGGATAATCACCCAAATTGTCCCCCAACAGTGACTGGTTTTCCTCCGACAGCGCAATGTCCAATAACACCAAGCGGTCGTGCGCGCGTCATTATGGCACTTTCGATGTACGTCGTGAACCGACGAAGCATATGTCTGCCTCCGGTCTATTCTGTTGAAAAACTCGATTTCTGCTGACGGTTCAAAAATTCTAACCTTCGTACGGCGCGCGCTGATGTCACACCCTAGGTAGGGCCTCGTGCTACCTCTACGAGCGGGAATTGCATTGCATTTTGGATTGCACCGATTTCCGATCGAAGTCTGGCGTCACTACGATTTCGAGTTTTTCAACAGAATAGATCCAAAGCACACACTCGACTGCTATGAATGTCCCGTTGTCCTCAGCCAACATGACCTTGATTGGCGTGGTCCATTCGTCACGTCGGCCTCCCTAAGAGAAATCCCTGAGCGCAACTCACCCCAAGCACTTTCAAGACTTCAAGATCCTCCGATGACTCGATGCCCTCCGCAATGGCTTCGGCGCCTAGCGCCTCCGTGACCTTTAACAGTCGCCGAAAGAGTCGCCTGCGCGAAGGGTCTTTGCCGATCCCAACCACACAGCCCTTGTCGATTTTCACGATATCCGGCTGCAGAATCAGCAGGCTCTCCAGAGAGCTGCGCCCAAACCCAACATCGTCGATCGCGATCCTGACGCCTGCCTCTTTCAACGCACCAACCACCTCGGCAAGGTACGAGGGTTCGCCAAGGATCTGCTGCTCACTCAGCTCAATGCAGTAGGCTCCCTGGTGGCCCTGAGCCCCAATCGCTTCGAGCAGAGATGCAACAGGAATGTTGAGGAGCGTGGTCGGAAAGAGATTCAGATGACAGCGAGCCTCAGGAGGCAAGCCCTCTGCGGCGGCAAGGCAGGTCTTAAAGCACTGGTGGTCGACCGATGTTAGCAGGTTGGCCTGAAGGGCGATCGGGAAGAACTCCTCTGGCATCTCAAAGGCTTTGATCTTCAGGCGGCTAAGCAACTCATAGCCGACCAGCTTCATCTCATCGAGCTGAAAGATCGGCTGCCTGACCGCGCGAAGCCCATCGCCGCGGCGCAGCGTCGCGAGGCACTCGGCCAGCGCCTCGCGGCCTTGGATGTTCTTGGCATCGCCTGTGCCTTCGTCAGAAGAGACTTGGTCTTTTCCCGCCCGCTTGCTCCGCTGAAGCGCCGCCCCGGCTTGGGACAAAACCTCATCGAGCGCGGCGGTGCCTAACGGCACCTTGGCCAGACCAAGGCTCGCCGTGACCTGGATGCTCGTCGTGGGAGAGCGCAGGAGCGTCGTTCCAGACACCTTTAGGCGCACTTTTTCAGCGATCAGCAACATTTCGGCCTCACGAATCCCGGGCATCAGGACCAGAAACTCATCCCCCCCGATTCGGCCTGCACGGTCTGTCACTCGCACCGAGGCTTTCAGCGTCCGCGCGATATCGACAAGGGCCATATCCCCGAACGCCATGCCCAATGTGTCATTGATCTCTTTGAAATTATCCAGATCGATGAGCAGGGCAAACAGCGAAGCTCCATCTCGCCGAGCCCGCTGAATCTCCTGGGAGAGGGCCTGCTGCAGCCCACGCCGATTCAGCATACCGGTCAGGGGATCGGTCAGAGCCAATTGCGACAACTCAACCGCGTGCCTCTTTAGCAGCTCCTCCACCCGCTTACGTTCCACCGCGTAGCGCAGGGAGCGCGCGAGCAAGTCCGTATCGAAACGCCCTTTGACCAAAAAATCTTCCACGCCTAGCTGCACCGCCGATATCGCGGTCTCGTTATCATCAAGACCAATCAGCACAATGATCGGGATTTGGGGCGCTTTGGCCAATGTTGCTTTGACGGTTTCTAGACCGTGGCTGTCCGGGAGCGAAAGGTCCAACAAAATGAGTTCAATTCCGCCTTGGGCAAGCCGCGCCAGGCCCGCAGATAGCCGTTCGGTGTGCTCCAGGTCGTAGGTATCCCCACTCGCCGAAGCCAGTTTTTCCCGGATCAAGGCGGCGCTGTCCTCGTCGCCTTCTATGAGTAAGATTCGCACCCTGGCAACCTATAATCTCTCGGGGCCGGGATCTCAGAGATCCTCGCCCAGTAGAATTCGAAGTTCTTGATAATATCTTTCATCGCATCGAAATCCAGCAGCTTGCAGATATATGAGCAGGGCCCACGGCCGTGGAATTTCACAATAGCCTCGTCTCGATAACGTTCAGTCATCATTACTGCAGGGAGATCCCTGAGCGCGGACGTCTCCCTCAGTTACCTCCGCACCAGTTCAAGCTCAGCCCTCGGCTACGGGAGGCGATCCCGATACGTCCTCATAGTTTGCGCACCCTGAAACGCTTTGTCCACTGAGTGTGCGAATTCATCGATTTCCATAACCTCAGACACGGACAGGACACGCGAGCCGCCCAGATTAGGGCAAATCTCGACTAGCCTAATCGTGCTCAACAAATTGAATGTCAATGTACGGACATTCCCGTCGACTGTTTATCCGGATTCTAAGTACGAGCCCTGATTGGAGACCAACTTAACCGCAAAAAATGGGCAACGTTTTTTGTCCATTTTTTGTGCCAGAATTAGAATTAGGACATAATTTCGCTGTATGTATCCGCAGTCCCTCTGTTACGACGTGTGAGGACGTGGCGGCACGGAGGGCGAAAGAGCGAGCAGCAAACTAGAGCAGCTTAGCGGGCACCAGGAGCAAATACATGCAAATGCGCAACCCAAAGGACCGGCGCAGAAGGACTGAGCGGGGCGTAACCGGGTATGACCGCCGCAAGGGCGAACGCCGGCGCAAGTCGCCGGACGGTCCCATAACGTTTGCACCCGTGGCACCGACGGAGTACGCGAAACTGCAAGCGGACGAGCTGGACTTTACTAATCCCAAACGACGGGGCAATACATAAGTAAAGCGAGCCAAGTTTGATTGCTGTTATTGCCTGGCACGGTGGGGGATACTGCGTGCACAAACAAAAAGCGTGATTGAAAAAAACAAGGAACGCATGGAGCGGCAGCTGGAGAATCAACAACTACGCCAACAGATTTAGCCCGACCGGCGCTAGGATGAGGGCGGATGTGTTTCACCGCCCTAGCCTCTTCGATCTTGGCCCAAGCGCGATCATCGCAGGCAAGGTTGGCGAACCCGGGATGATCTTGTCGAGACTGCCGATGGCAAGACCGTTTCAGTCAACGAATTCAAATTCAACTTTCGCCCGAACCCGCCGGCAAACCGTGGTTCGTATAGGCGAGATTAACGAAGATCACAATCCATAAAGGACATTACGGTTGGCCGCTTGTGGAGTGGGCTTTTACTACTTGGTAGTACGACCTCGGCCATTTGTTTCCGGTCGTCTCACTCATGCTGTCCCTATCATCATTTGGTCACGTCCCGCAGCCTTTGCGCCGTATAGCGCTTGATCTGCTCTTCGTAAAAGGTCGAGCGGACTGGTTTCGTGCTGCAGATAGCACGCAGTGCCGGCAGAGGCCGTAATTCTCCCAAGTGACTGCCCATTATATTTGAGGTCGGTTTCGCGGATTGCCTGAAGCACTTCTTGGGCACGTTCAAGCGTGGTCGAAAGCGGTGTTTCC
>DATIXX010000059.1 GCA_035518095.1 Burkholderiales bacterium
CCAAGCAAAAGTGCCACGCCTACTCCAAATTCTAAAAAGCCGGCCTTAGAAAGCAGACTGGTTTCGAGCGTGAACCCAAGATAAAGCGACAGGATAAAAGCAGCGAACCCGAGCAGCGCGCGCCCTATTCCAAAAAATGGCAGATACAGGCGCGGGTGCTTCAGCGTATCGGTAAAATACTCGTAATCCTGAAAAACGAAGGGCTCGCGGCATGAGTGGTATTTGGCGTTGCTTACCAGGACCACGAGCAGCAATGCCGCGAGCGCAAGAACTGCCGCGAAATACGGACGTTGGCACAATACCAGCGCAAGACCGAAAGCCATTACCCACAACCCGAGGTGAACGGCAAAAGCCGTCAACGGGCGGCCAATAAACCCGGGCCTGGGTTGCAACAGGCGTTCAATGAAGAAGGAAAATGCCGCCCCCCCAGCCGCGGGCACTGCAATTCCAATCCAGAACATCTCAGCCACGATATCTTAGTAACACTAGCAGTCGTTCGGACACGCTAAGCGGCAATTCCGAACCCCCGGTTGCCCCACTAATAAAAACCGAACCGGGGCGAAACCCAGTCATAGCAAGGCGTCCAAGGGCGAACGCTCCGACTCCAGTCTTCGCAGGCTGTTGCTGACAGCCATCCCTATCCCTTGCGCTGAATAAAAACCACCGTTCACTTGCGTGGTATGAATCACCGTGTTCCTGAATCTTCGAAAAAGTTCGCCATCGGGAGCCGTGCCTTCCCGCCAAAAGGCATCAAGCGGTCCCTGAAAGGTCAAGCCGGGAAAATTATAGATTGGGTTGCTTAATGCTATTGTCGGACGGCCTTGCATCAGAGACGGCAACCCGACCGTGCTGTTGACGGTGATCACCCCTTGCGCGCGCGAGAGCAAAGCGGACAAATCACCGGTTTCCAAGTACTCTACCCGTCCATCAACATCGAAGCGCCGTTCCAGCCGGCGAATAATGCGGCGATAATTTTCCAGGCCTGTATCCAACGGATGATTCTTGATAACCAGGCGGGCATCGCTACCCGCGTGCTCCGCAAATGATCTCATCACATAATTAATAACGTCGGTCATATTGGTAAAAGGCGAGTGATGAAGAATTTGTGCGTCGGTATTCAATTGTAGCGGCAATAAATAATAAGGCTCCCCGCTGTGCAGCAATTTGTTGATGATGACTCGCGCCCTGCGCGCTTGGAAAGGAAGCGCGGGAAACCTGCGGGCATAGCCGGCATATTCCACCGCTGAAACGTAAGGCCAGTGCGTACGATAGCGAGGAAACAAAAGAGGATTGATCAGGTTTGCCAAGTGATAAGCCATGTCGTGCATTGCCCGCGCCCGCAAGTTTGACTGAAAAGGCTCGCCGTCGCCGTAGTCAGGCAGCGATGCCCCGACCTCGCGGTACCAGTCCGGATCCCGTGGCAAAAGAGAATTGCCGTTTACCCCGTCACGTTCCAGAGTTATCCAGTAGGGTCGGAAATAGCCTTCCTCAAATACGTGGATTCGCATAGCCCGTGCTTTGGCACATCGAATTGCAGATAAATGTACAGGGCGACGATCCCCAAACAGGACCAAGTCGGTGATATGAAACGAACGGAATTTCTCGTCCAGAAAGCAAGGCAAAGTATCAAGCGAGCCGCGGAAGCTCCAGGCCGGCCGCATTCCCCAATATGCCGTATCGCCACCGTTGAAGTTAACCCGATAAATCCGATGCCCGTCGGCAGCCAATCGGTCAGCCAAACGCGGAAAAAACGGAGAGCAAACCGCCTGCAGAAAAAGAAACGAACGCATTGACATCACACGATCTTCCTTGACATTAAAGCGTCGCCGGCTGCGCTCAGTGACAAATGCGAATGTAAGACGCCGCCATATGCCTCAACCGCTCCCCCTGCAGCGGCGCAATCGCGATAACAACCCGTGATTCGCGTGCCGCTCGACAATTAAAAGTTTAAGGATTTCGGGCCTCGAAAATTTACGAATCTACAGTGAATTTTCTAAAACGACAATTTCGAATCGCCGCAAAAACGGCCACCAATCACATACGCCTTAAATCTGGAATTTTTTTCAATTTTGCTCGACAAATATTATTTTCACATATTTCATTGGAGACGTTCCGTGGCTTCATGTAATCCATGTTTAATCAATGTGATATCGCGTATTCATGAGCTTGTACTTGAATATCCATACAACAGCAACCCAGTTCCTCAATGGGGGCGGCGTGGTCCTATTACGCTTTGGCTCAATCGCCACATTGGACAAGGATCGCAATCGTGGTTTCGCACCCTCGCCCTATCCCTCCTTCCGAAATCACGTTCGTCACCTTGCATGCACGCCGGAATGATTCGCAGCCCTGTTGATCTGGCGCACGCCTCGCGCTACCCTGACATCATAAACTGATTCTCAATGGCGAACTCGTTTCCGACTAAACGGGAAACAACATGAGCCAAACCGGACCAACTGACAATTCCACGGCGCCTGAGCCGCGCACACATAAAAACGCGGAACTCGCGCCTGCCGCGGGCGATGCGTTGCTCATTGTTGACGTTCAGAACGATTTTCTGCCGGGTGGGGCGCTTTCGGTGCCCAAGGGGGATGAGATAATTCCTGTGTTGAACGGTTACGTTTCGCGCTTCGCCGAACTCGGGCTGCCGGTGATCGCCACGCGCGATTGGCATCCTTCCGACCATTGCTCGTTCCAGCGCGCCGGGGGACCCTGGCCCGCACATTGCATTGCGAATTCCGCCGGCGCGGAATTCGCGCCGGCGCTTCGATTACCCGTCGACGTGCGTCTGGTGTCGAAAGCTACCGATCCCGATCGCGACGCCTATTCCGGCTTTTCGGGTACCGATCTGGACCATTTCCTCCACAGCCGCAAGGTCCGACGTTTATTCGTCGGAGGACTCGCTACCGACTACTGCGTGCTCAATACCGTCAAAGACGCATTGGCACTGGGATACCAAGTAATTCTGCTGCGCGACGCCATCCGCGCCGTCAACGTGCATTCTGGGGATGGGGCTCGCGCCGAGGAGGAAATGCGAACTCTGGGCGCAATCCCGATAAGTGCGAGAGGGGGCGGCGTGTGAGATCCGCCACTCCAGCCACCGCCGCCCAGGAGTTTTCCATGGCCCCTGACCCCGGTGCAAGTGCGCTCCTGACAGACCTCTACGAGCTGACCATGCTCGCGGCGTATCACGAGTACGGCATGCAAGACATTGCTGTATTCGAGTTTCTTGTCCGTAAGCTGCCGCCAAACCGAAATTTTCTCATTGCCGCGGGCCTGGAGCAGGTGTTGGACTTCCTGGAAAACCTTCATTTTACTCAGGCGGAACTCGCCTGGCTCGAGGCGAAGTATCGCTTCCGTCCCGAGTTTTTGGATTGGTTGGCGAAATTGCGCTTCACCGGAGACGTACATGCCATGCCCGAAGGCACACCTTTCTTTCCGCACGAGCCGATCTTGCGCGTAACTTCAACCCTCCCCCAGGCACAACTGGTGGAAACACGAATCGTGGGGCTCCTGCAGCTCGAAACTGTGATTGCCTCGAAA
>DATIXX010000060.1 GCA_035518095.1 Burkholderiales bacterium
GCCTGAGCTTGCCGTGAGCGAGTCTTCGAGCGCCGCGATCACCAACCAAGGTACAGCCCGGTTGTTTTCGGACTTGCTGGTTCACCACATGGGCGAACGGCTCGCGGACGGCGTTACCCAGGGGCTCGCGGGAGACGACGAATTTCGCACCGCTCCATTATGGGGTGTGGGTCAACGTATTTTCTTTCTGCATGACGGGCGTGCGAGCAACCTGGTGGATGCGATTCAACAACACGCCAGCAACGGTTCCGAAGCCAATCGTGTGATCACCCAATTCAACCGCCTTTCCGACCAGGACCAGCAGGATATTATTTATTTCTTGCGGAGTCTGTAAAATTGATGCTGGCGAAAACAGAGACTTACATAGGTCAATAACGCAAGCCGACAATCGCCTTGAAAATCCAGCGATCGGAAGCGGGAGTAAGTCCTCTGCCGACACCGAAATTCAGGTCGAAACGTTTGAATTCCGCGTCCACCACGCCGTAGAGCGTCTCGCTCTGCTGCGACAAATGTCCAAGGTCGTCGAGATTCCCCAAGTCATTGTACGACTCGAAACCCAGGGCATAATCGGCGGAAACCTTATACGAAAGTTTGCTGCTAATGTTTAATGACACGGGGCTGCTGTTTGAACCTGAGAAACCCCAATCCAGATTCGGATTGACCGCAAACAGCCATAAACCTTTGCGGAAGCCGTAGATGCCCTTGAGCTCCGCGTTCCAGGGCTGCTCCGCAAACCGGTGGGAAATCCAACCGAATTCGAAATTTGCGCCCCAAAAAGATCCCATTTCTTTATTGTGGTCGGCGATATACTTGATTCGGACTTTTTCCCCGTCATAACTGGCTCGGTCATTGGGTCCGTAGGAAGAAAGCGAATACAAGCCTAACTCAAGATTGTTATTGACGCCGTAATAAACTTCCGGTGTCAGGCGATATACGCCTTGAGGAGGTATGTTGCCGGGATACTCCGGCGTGGTGCTGCCCGAATATACGTAATTATTGTGAACGTCCATTCCGAAATGACCGGGTTCGGTAATGTCATCTAGATAAACCTGAATTTCCTCTGGCGCCGCAGCGCAGTGCATGCTGAAGGCGCTCAGAAATAACGAAGCCAGCGCAAAAATCGATGCCAGGAATAAATTCCGGAGGGCTTGTACGCTTTGACAAAAAAGCCGCGTGCAATCTACGCGTCGTTGAAATTCGCAACTTTTCGTGCCGGCCCCTGAAGTCTTCTAATACTTGTAAAAGCGACTGTTAAGATATTGGGTGACGTCGTCAACGTCTTCGTTGGTCCATTGGTAATGCTTGTAGCTCTCCCATTGTACGACCCAGCGACGAATTTCCGAGATTGATTTTGCCTTCCTGTTTGGCCTCTCGCTCACGCTTTTGCTGTGGCATTCGTTGCAATCTGTCTCATAAATAAGCTTGCCGCGCTCCAGGTCGGCAGCACTTAAATTTTCACTGAATAAGCTATATAAAGCGGCAATCATCAAAATCGCGCAAAGTTCGCGCATCATTTCGGGTTTGCTGCGTGTATGCATTTCCGTGAGCCTGTTTTTCGTTGATCGACGGCGCACCACTTCTTGGCGTTGCGCCATTGCATACTATAGCAAATTAAAGCGTTGGGCATTGTCTCGTTTCTGTTTTGATTTCATTATTTCAATTTGTGCGAGATGAGCGGCGAATTTAAGAACATTCTATGTTAAAACTATGCTACAACTTCGTCAGGTTCATGCCAAATGCTTACGGAGAACTCGGAGACTTGGATATCCTGAGCCAGGTTAATCTGCATCAGCGAAGTCGTTAATTACCGGTAAAACCGTTAGCACCCGCAATGCGACGCGCTCGAACACCAGTTAGTGCCTCGTTGGAAACTGGAATTCACGACTTGCGGAATCGAGTCAATGCTTCCAATAAAGTGCACACGCGCTTAATGACCTGCCATCATGTGTTTTGGCAGGTACCTTCTTGTGGCGGCCGTTTGAACAATGTCATTTCCCACTCGCCCGATGCTTCAAGGTGCCTCAGGATGTAGACACTGCCGTCATAAGCTTGTACTTTAAAATAACGGCCATCGGGGGAAAGCCAGCGGTCGGTGATCTGCATCACGGGCATGCAACGCTCTCCCACGTAAAAGCAGCGCGGTTCCTCCTCACCCCGGTGGCCGGAGTAGCATTGCACTCGAATCTTCATGGGCGGGTACGTGTCATGCAGGCGTATGATTAAAGTCCCACCGGTACCGGCTTGGTTATCGCGCGGCTCTCTGTTCTTTTGTCAGGAACAACTGATTTGACTCTTTCTTCAACTTCAAATTCCGGCCCTGCAGCAGCCGCCGTACAGAGGTTGGCCATGCAACTGCGTAATCATGTCGGGAGGCTAGCCGGCGGAATCGGCGAACGCAACGTGTTCCGCGCTGGGACGCTGCGCTCTGCGGCGGATTATATCCGTGCTGAATGGACTGCGCAGGGTTATCGGGTTGCAGTGCAAGCCTATACCGCGGAGGGCGTGCCCAGCGAAAATCTTGAAGTCACGGCCCCGGGCAAATCGAATCCCGGAGAAATCATTTTAATCGGCGCTCATTACGACTCGGTACAGGGGAGCCCGGGCGCCAACGACAACGCCAGCGGCGTGGCGGCACTGCTTGAAATCAGCCGAAGATTCGCAGAACGTGCTCCCGCGCGCACCGTGCGATTCGTCGCTTTCGTAAACGAAGAGCCGCCATTTTTCTTTTGGGACAAGATGGGCAGCATGATTTATGCCAAAGCGGCGCGGGCACGAAGCGATGCCATCCGCCTTATGGCATCCTTGGAGATGCTCGGCTGTTACAGCGATCAGCCCGGCAGTCAGAACTACCCGCCGTTGTTGCGCTTTTTCTATCCGGACCGCGGGAACTTCATTGCGTTTGTTTCCAATTTCAGTTCGCGCCAAGTCATGCACCAACTCGTTAACGCGTTCCGCTCCTGCTCGGATTTCCCGGTCGAATCGCTGGCGACGTTTGAATTTGTTCCGGGCGTTTCTTGGAGCGACCACCTTTCTTTCTGGCGGGAAAAGTATCCCGCGGTTATGATTACCGACACCGCTTTCTATCGCTACGCCTACTACCACAGCGCGCTGGATACACCGGAGAAACTGGATTACGACTCCATGGCGCAGGTTGTTGACGGCCTGGCACAGAGTTTCGCTGTACTGGCCGGTTAAAAAAAGGCGGCCGATTGCAGGCCTCGCCTGAGAACTTTTGCGTTTTTCAACGCTCTGAACGAGAGCAGAAAGTCAATACTGAATTTTCTGAAAAACTTTCCTGCAGCTCGAATGCAATATAGAACATCAGCCAAGCATAGGATAGAATCAATTGTCCTAATGCAATATTTTCATTTTTGAGGATAATTCTAATGTGGGTTAAGCGCGGCGCAGTGAACGTCGTCCTCGCCTTTGTTTTCTTGTCGGTCAGCGGCTTTACCGTAACGACTTCGGCCGAAAAAACCGAAGTTGTTCGCCAAACGCTCGGGAATGGCCTCAGGGTTATCATTGTTCGCAACACCCTCGCTCCCGTGGTTACGACCGCAGTTAACTATCTCGTTGGGGCGAACGAGACGCCGCCAGGATTTCCGGGCACGGCGCACGCTCAAGAGCACATGCTGTTCCGTGGCAGTCCGGATCTCTCTGCCGACCAGCTTGCCGATATCGGAAGCCTGGTCGGCGGTGACTTCAACGCGGACACGCGGCAGACAGTTACTCAATATTTCTTCACAGTTTCCGCGCAGAACCTTGACGCCGCGCTGCATATCGAAGCGCTCCGGATGCGTGGCATATTGGATACCGCGAAGGATTGGGACCAGGAGCGCGGCGCTATCGAACAAGAGGTCGCGCAGGATCTTTCCGATCCGGTTTACGTCCTTTATACCAAGCTGCGCCTCGCGCTGTTCAGCGGAACGCCCTACGCACATGACGCACTGGGCACGCGCCCTTCATTCGATAAGACGACGGCCGCAATGCTGAAAGCCTTTTATGACAAATGGTATGCGCCCAACAACGCGATACTCATCATAGTCGGTGACGTCGATCCACACGCGACGCTTGATAAAGTGCAACAACTGTTTGGACCCATCGCCCCCAAACAGCTGCCGGATCGCCCGGAAGTAAAACTTGAGCCTGTCACGCCACAGTCGTTCAGCCTTGACACTGACCTTTCCTATGGACTCCAGGTCATCGCACTACGCATGCCGGGGCTCGATAGCCCTGACTTTCCTGCGGCGGAGGTGTTGGCTGATGTATTAAGGAGCCAACGGGGCGAACTCTATGGGCTCGTGCCGCAAGGAAAAGCGCTGGGTGCCGACTTTGCCTACGAGCCACTACCGCAGGCAGGGCTTGCTTATGCCGTGACGACGTTTCCTTCGGGCAGCGATCCCAAGGCGCTTGAGTCGGACATGCGCGCAATCCTCGCCAAGATAGCGAAGAATGGCGTACCGGCAGATCTGGTCGCCGCTGCAAAAGTGCAGGAGCGCCGCGGCGCCGAGTTCCAAAAGAACTCGATCAGCGAGTTGGCTACCGTATGGTCGGAAGCCGTTGCGGTATACGGGCTCGATTCGCCGGACGAGGATCTTGCCCGTATCGAGAAAGTTACTGTCGAGGATGTCAATCGCGTGGCGCGTAAATATCTCGATCTCGATCGCACCATCACCGCGGTGCTCACCCCGCAGAGTTCCGGCAAGCCGGTTGCATCGCACGGCTTCGGTGGCCAGGAAAATATTTCGCTTGGTCAGTCCAAGCCAACGCCGCTGCCGGGCTGGGCGCAATCGGCGCTGACTCGCGTCTCGGTTCCGGTGTCGACAGTTCACCCGTTCGTCAGCACACTTCCCAACGGCATCACCCTCATTGTACAACCCGAAGATGTAAGCGATACGGTCAGCGTCTTCGGGCATGTCAGGAACCGTCCCGAACTGCAAGTTCCCAAGGGACAGGAAGGGCTGTCTCAGGTGCTGGAAGCCCTTTTCCCCTATGGGACCGAGCGTCTTGACCGCATCGCCTTCCAGGAGGCACTCGACGCGATCGGCGCGGATGAACACGCCGGCACTGATTTCTCGGTTCAAATACTCGCTGAGAATTTTGAGCGCGGTGTCGAGCTGCTCGCCGACAACGAACTGCATCCGAGGCTTCCGGAGCACGCTTTCGATATAGTCAGGAGGCAGGTCGCCGAGACAGTCGCAGGCAATCTCACGAGCCCGAATTATCTCAGCGGGCGAGCGCTTCGCGCCGCTCTTTTCCCAAAGGATGATCCAACATTACGCGAAGCGCTGCCGCAAACGGTCAGCGGTCTCACGCTTCAGGATGTGCGCAATTTTTATCAGTCTGCTTTCCGGCCCGACCTCACGGCTATTCTCGTGATCGGCAAAGTCTCGCCGCAACAAGCAAGGTCGGTGATTGAGAAGTATTTTGGGGGCTGGTCCGCACTTGGTCCTAAGCCTGACATCGAGCTGCCGCCCGTGCCGCTCAACACTCAAGTAACAAGTCAAGTGCCTGACGCCAGCCGCGTGCAAGACAGCGTGATACTTGCGGAAACACTTAAACTTACGCGCTCCAATCCGGATTACTACGCGCTTCAACTCGGCAACAACGTGTTGGGCGGCGGATTCTACGCCTCGCGGCTCACCCGCGACATTCGGAAAGACGCAGGACTCGTGTATTATGTTGAGTCGTATTTCGAGTTCGGTAAGACGCGCGGCATTTACTTTGTTAGTTACGGATGCGATCCACAAAACGTTTCCAAAGTACAAGGTTTGGTCGTTCGCGAACTCCGGGAGATGCAGACGATCCCGGTGAGTGCGGACGAGTTGCAACGAGCAAAAGCATACCTGGTCCATCGCATACCGCTCCAGGAAGCGAGCCTGGACGCTATCGCGCGCGGAATCATGCATCGGTGGAAGCTTGATCTTCCATTCGACGAGCCGACGCTCGCGGCTCGTCGTTATCTGGAACTGGGCGCGCCCGAAGTTCAAGCCGCGTTTGCGAAATGGCTGCGCCCGGACGATTTGGTGCGCGTAAGTCTGGGACCAAGCTCCAACTAGGCGTCCCCAGTGACAAGGCCCGGCGGATCGCGGTCAGAGCAAATCGCGCCAAACCAGGGAGCGGCGAGGTTCCGGCCGCGTAAACAGCGTCCGCGCACTCTTTTTTCTGAATCATTCCCGGTTTGGGGGTGGACGGATTGTATAGCCGGCTATAGACTTACAAAATTAGCCCGATTCATCGATCGGGGCTTTCTATTTGGGGCCGGTATGCACGGCCCGCCTGCATGATGGAGGTTTAAAATGGCAATTCGCATAGGCGACGAAGCACCGGATTTTACGGCAGAAACTACTGAAGGCAAAATCCGATTTCACGAGTGGATCGGAGACAAATGGGCGATCTTGTTCTCCCATCCGAAAGATTTCACACCCGTATGCACCACAGAACTCGGATACATGGCGGGGCTAAAGCCGGAATTCGACAGGCGCAATACCAAGATCATAGGACTTAGTATCGATCCGGTGAGCGACCATAAAGCCTGGTCCCATGACATCCAGGAAACACAAGGCCACAAGGTCAATTATCCCATGATTGGCGACGCTGACCTGCATGTCGCGAAACTATACGACATGATCCATCCGAATGCGAGCGGCGGGAAGCGCACTGCTGCGGACAATGCGACAATTCGCTCGGTATTTATCGTCGGGCCCGACAAAAAAGTCAAGGCAATGCTCATCTATCCGATGAGTGCAGGACGCAACTTCGATGAGGTGCTACGTCTGCTCGATTCGCTTCAGTTGAACGCCAAACATTCGGTGGCAACGCCGGTGAACTGGAGGCCGGGTCAAGACGTCATCATCCCCACCTCGGTTTCCGATGAAGAGGCAAAAAAGAAATACCCGCAGGGATTTAAAACCCTGAAGCCGTATCTGCGTACCGTGGCACA
>DATIXX010000061.1 GCA_035518095.1 Burkholderiales bacterium
CAAACATTCGGTGGCAACGCCGGTGAACTGGAGGCCGGGTCAAGACGTCATCATCCCCACCTCGGTTTCCGATGAAGAGGCAAAAAAGAAATACCCGCAGGGATTTAAAACCCTGAAGCCGTATCTGCGTACCGTGGCACAGCCGAAGTAAGTTGTCAGCATACGGTATTAACAGCGGGGCGCGGTTGGGGCCCCGTTTTGCGTCGGCAAGGAGTTCCAGAAGCATTCCTCAGCAAACGCGAATCCGAGCGGGTTGGCCGCGCCGGAATTAGAAATGGCTTACAGGCGCGCGGACCGCCTAGAGAACCCCGAATCCTTTCTTAATCGCAAACGATGTCCAAGTCGCGAAAATCAGGAAAACGCCTATGTTCGAACAGCATCGGCATAGTTTCGCATTTAGCCGAGGCCCAAGGGCAATGAACTTGGCAAAAGAATCCGTTGAGGTTGACCTAGGTCAAAGAATTGAGATAAGTAGGTGATATATTTGGAGTTTTCATGGCCGTATGAGGGCGTTCCAGATAAAGAATTTCAAAGCGGTAATGGACTTTATTCACGGGCGTGCTATTGGTTCGCTACAATTCGATGCGGTTGCAGTACCGAATCCGACGCGGAATTTTTTTACCAATAGCTGCTCCAATCATCGGCTATGTGGAGATTTACAACTACATTTTTGACAGGGCTCGCCGTAGCAATGGCTCCCATCTTCGTGGACGGCCAATCTACACCAGAATCTGCGCAGCGGGACATTGAAATGGAGAAGCTGGCGGAAGAAAGCGGTTGCAACCTCTGCCATTCACTTCAGCATCGAAATTACGGGTGGAGCGAAGTATTGCCGATTGGCCCTTCCTGGGAGGATGTGGCAAGAAAATACAAGGGCCAAAAGGGAACCGTTGACCGTCTGGTCGCGATCGTGCGCCAAGGCTCAGGTACCGATTCTTCGGCTCAGCACTGGAAGGGCAAAGCTAGCGGGGTAGCTATGCCACCAAATGCTGTTGAAATCAGTAAACCGGACGCTGAGAAGCTGGTGCGTTGGATCTTATCGTTGGACAAAACCGCACGCCAGTAAAGATTGGAATCGATAGCCCGGCCTGTTGCAATACAGTGCCGACTAGAGCACGCGCTCAAAAAGGCTATACCTGACCGTTGACTGGAAGACAGGAGTTTTAGCGTGAAAGGAATCTTCAGGCTCGCATTCAAGCTTTTAGTAAACGATACCGCCAAATTTACCGCGCTGCTTGTCGGGATAACCTTCGCGGTATTTCTAATGATTCAGATGACATCGATTTTTGCTGGCGTCCTGGGCAAGTCATCTGCGAACGTAACGAATATTGGATCGTCGATCTGGGTGATGGACCCGGCCGTGAATACCGTAGCAAACACTATCCCCATGCCGGATTACGTACTGGACGCAATACGGAGCATAAACGGGGTCAAATATGCTGTGCCGTTGTATTCCGGAGCCGCGCTTGCCAAGCTTCGAAGCGGTACCTATCAATCGGTAAGTGTGCTTGGATTAGACGATACCAGCCTGGTGGGCAGACCCAAGCTCCTCGAGGGAAATATCGACGACATCTTTGCTGAAAACGCTTTCATTGTGGTAAAGGATACTGAATTTCAAAAATTCGAAAGCCCGACGGTAGGATATGAGTTTGAGATCAACGACCACCGCGGGATTGTGGTCGGCATTGCCAAGCTCGCTTCTGCCGGATTATTCGGAATTCCGACGCTCTACACCACTTACAACCGGGCACTTCAATACTTGCCAAACAGTAGATTTACCCTTTCTTATGTTCTCGTCGAACCGAAGAGCATTGGCGATGTGCAACATATCAAGCAGCAGATAAAAGCACTCGGCTATTTGGCCCTTACCAAGAAGGAGTTTATCCAACGAATTTCAGATTTTTATATATACCAGACTAGCCTTGGAACAAATATACTGCTGATGACCATAATCAGCTTTATCGTGGGTCTATCCATATCGGGGCAAACTTTTTACACGTTTGTCCTGGAGAACCTTGAAAAATTCGGAGCCTTAAAAGCGATAGGCACTAAGCGATACGAGCTTGTGTGCATGATTCTTTTTCAAGCAGGTTTTACGGCGCTCATAGGTTACGGTTTGGGAATCGGGCTGTGCACAGCCCTGATAGCATTCGCGAAGTTGAGGCTTCCCAGTTATGCAGCCATTGTGACCTTCGCGAACATTGGGCTCGCATTTGTCATGGTTCTGATAATTGCCGGTATCTCAAGCTACATCGGCATCAGAAAGGTGCTCAAAATAGAACCCTTTGACATATTCAGAGGCTAGTTATGCCAAATACGGCAATCAAAGCGAACCAGTTGGCAAAATGGTTTGGAGAAGGCGCGGCAAAGACTCAGGCCGTCAAGGATGTGAGTTTTGAGGCTTATTTTGGCGAGATGCTTTACATTGTGGGTCCATCGGGAAGCGGCAAGACAACTCTGCTAAGCATGATTTCAGGCATACTCCGCCCTAACTCGGGCACGGTAATTGTTGAAGATAAAGACATTTGGAATTTGCCCGAAGACGAGATTGCCGATTTTAGACTGAACACAATTGGTTTTGTGTTCCAGGATTACCACCTCTTTCCGCGGCTGACCACAGTTGAAAATGTCGCAATCCCGCTTATTTTGAAAAAGCGCGACTGGGACGAATCAATGCACGAGGCGGCAAAATGTCTTGAGATAGTCGGACTCAAAGAACGCGCGGATCTCCATCCAGTCAAACTGAGTGGCGGCGAGCAGCAGCGGGTCGCGATTGCGCGCGCTATTGTTAGCCGCCCTGATATTTTGATATTTGACGAACCGACCGCTTCGCTGGATGGCGACACAGGGAGGGCGATTATCGAATTTGTAAAGACAAATATTCTCAGTGAGAACCGTTGTATTTTGATCGTGACACACGATGCCAGAATTTTCGAATTCGCGAATGAAATAATGAAGATGGAAGATGGACGGATAGTCGGAGTCGAAAAGGTACACTAGGTGAGAAACAAGCTGCTACTCTTGCTATGCGCTGTCGGCATCTTGGCTGGACTGCTAAGCGCGTATATTTCCAGTGCTCCAAAAATTCCGCTGTCGCCCGCGTTTAATCCGGCTTCAAATCCCTACGAAAAAGGGATCTACGCCAACGGCATCATTGAGAGCTATCAGACAAACGGCGAGAACATCAACATCTACCCCGAGGTATCCGCCCCAATCACACAGATCCTGGTCAGCGAGGGGGATACTGTGCACCAAGGCGCTCCGCTGCTCACGATGGATGACTCGGTTCAGAGGGCAACCGCCGAGCAGCAGAAGTCTCAGGCGGAGGCAGCATTGGCCCTTCTGAAAGAACTGAAGGCCCAGCCCAGAAAAGAAACCTTGCAGGTGTCTGAAGCGCAAGTTGTGTTGGCGAGGGCTAATTTGAAAACCGCAAAGGACCAACTGGATAAACAGAGGGAGTCTTACGAACTGGAACCCAAATCGGTAAGCAAGGACACGCTGGATAATGCAATCAATGCCGTCGAAGTAGCAAAGGCTAACCTGGAAGTCGCCGAGAAACAACTCGAACTCACAAAAGCCGGAGCGTGGATATACGACATCGAAAATCAGGAAAAACAGTACAACGCGCTGTCCAAAGCATACTTGGCATCAAGTGCTCTGCTGGCGAAGTACACCATACGTGCGCCGATGGATGGGGTCGTTCTCGCAATTAAGGCGGCAGTAGGAAGCTACGTATCACCGCAGGGAGCCTATGGCACTTACACCGAAGATTTCAACCCGGTGGTCGTCATGGGAAGTGCGCAGGCCTACCTCGAGGTTAGATGCTACATCGACGAGATATTGGTACACCGACTGCCTCAAGGCGCAGAAATGAAAGCAACGATGTTGATCCGAGGCACCAACATCAGCATTCCCTTGGAGTACCTGCGCGCACAGCCCTATGTATCGCCCAAAATTGAATTGTCGAACCAGAGGCAAGAGCGGGTGGATGTAAGAGTGCTGCCTTTGATCTTCAGGTTCAAGAAACCGGATAACGTCAACCTTTACCCAGGACAACTGGTGGATGTGTATGTCGCGGAGAAATAGGAGGACAAATTGAAGATATTCGACGGCAAACAATCAGCTTATGCGGCGACGTCGCGGAGACCCGTGCGCTTACCCATTCAAAAATTTCAGCGCGTGCTCGCCGGCGGACGGGCTTTGCGCGTAGTGCGGGGCTTGTGCCTGGCGTCACTCTGCTCTGTCGTAGGTTGCGCGGTCGGACCGGATTTCGTTCCTCCGAGCAAGCCATCGGTTGGGCAGTATACGCATGGCAAAGAGCCAAGCGCGACGTTAAACGCGGACGGTCAAGCCCAGCACTTCGAACCGGGCGCGGAGGTGGTCGGCGACTGGTGGCGACTGTTCAACTCCGACAAACTGGATAGCGTAGTCAAAGAAGCTGTTACTCAAAATCAGAATATTCAATCGGCGCAGGCAAGCTTGCGCCAGAGTCGAGCACAATTGCAGGCCGGTTACGGAGTTTTCTATCCTCAAATTGACGCCGGATTTAGCGCGTCACGTCAAAGGTCGTCGCCGGCCCGCGTTAGCGGAAACGTCGAGAGCAGCGTATTTAATTTATTCACACTTTCAGCGGTGGTTAGCTATACCCTCGATGTGTTCGGGGGAGAACGCCGTAACATCGAAAACCTGCAGGCCTTAGTCGAATATCAACGCTATACATTATTGGCAACCTATCTCACGCTCACGGGCAACATTGTTAACGCGACCATCGCCCAGGCTGCGTATGCTGCAGAAATTGAAGCTACGCAACAACTTGTTGACTCTCTTAAGGAGGAGATAAAGATTACCGAGGCCCAAGCGCAAGCAGGAACGATACCTTATTCGAACCTGCTTAGTTTGCAGTCTCAATCGGCCGCCATCGAGGCGACTCTTCCGCCGATTAGACAAAAACTTAACCAGACTGAGCATTTGCTCGCGACACTTGCAGGTCGCGCGCCTGCGGATTGGCAGCCCCAGAAAATTAGTTTGGAGGAGATCGCGCTTCCCGAGAATCTACCGCTTACCTTGCCCTCGGAGGTTGTTGGTCAACGCCCGGATATTCTCGAGGCGGAAGCCTTGTTACATAGCAGCAGTGCCCAAATCGGGATTGCCACCGCTGCTCTATTTCCCAGTTTTACAATAAATGCAGGTTATGGTCTCAACAATACTTCGGCGGGTAATCTGTTCGGTAGTAACAGCAGCTTCTGGAGTATAGGTGGGGGCGTTGTGGCACCATTGTTTCACGGCGGGACCCTGCTCTCCCAACGCCAAGCCGCAATTGAAGGATACCAGCAATCGCTAAGCAACTATCGGCAGACGGTTCTTGGCGGCCTCGAGCAGGTTGCTGATACGCTACGTGCCTTGGAACATGACGCCGAAACATTGCAGGCCGAGTCGAATGCGCTTACTACCGCAGAGGAAGCGCTTAGCCTGATACGGACAAATTACCGGGCCGGCACGGTGAGTTACCTCCAAGTTCTAATCGCAACCACTCAGTTCCATCAGGCGCAGATAGGTTATCTGCAAGCAAAGGCTCAACGCTTGCAGGATACCGTTGCACTTTACGTTGCCCTCGGCGGCGGGTGGTGGAACGGCGGTAATCTGGTGCCCGCAAATGCGGCCGCAGGATAATGGTTGAAACGTATCTCCCGCCGTCGGCTGGTCGCGTTATTGCTTCTCCAAGGAAACGTGGGTCGTGATCTCCCGCAGACAGCCAACGGCCCGAAGCCGAACACAGGCACAACGCTCAACCTCGGAGCCCGGAAAATATTAGAGCTTTGCGAGCTGGTCCGGAGTATCTATGTCGATCAGGATGCCGGGATCGTGCGTATCAATGCGTACAAGTTCGCGCGAGTCACGCGCGAGAAGCGTTCTTGCGCCTTGATCGCCGTCCAGCTGCAGCAAATCATCGAGGTATTTCTTACCAAATGCAACCGGATGTCCGCGCCGGCCCGCAAAATAAGGCGCTGCAAGTGCAGTTCCAGACGCTATGGCTTGGGCAAGCGCCATGATCGTCTGACGCTGAACCTGTGGCATGTCAGCGAGCGCCACGATCCAACCGTCCGCGTCTCGTGCTATGCTGACACCGAAAGCCAGGCTTGCCCCCATTCCGCGCCAGGCTTCGGCGCATGCTACAGTGTCAAGCCCTTCCTGGATCAGCAATTTGCTTAGCTCCGCTTCGCCCGGACGCACCACCGCGACCACGTGATTCAAGGCGCCCTTGAGGTTGCGCGCCGCCGCAGTAACTACGGGTAATCCATCAGGAAGCTTTGCAAGCAACTTCTTGCCGCCGAAACGGCGCGCTCCTCCTGCGGCGAGCAGGACTCCGCAGATCACGATTCGGTCAAGCCGGCGCATGCTCCGGCCTTTGTCGCCCGCTCGTTCACTGCAACGAGCTCGATACCGTTACGAAGCGCGGTAAGCTCCGCGAGAATTGCCAACGCGATCTCCGGCGGTGTGCGGCTTCCAATGCGCAAACCAACCGGCCCTTTAAGCCGAGCGATCTCCGCATCACTCAGGTCGAAGTGTTGCCTGAGCCTTTGCTTGCGCTTCGCGGTATTTGCCTTGGAACCCAGCGCGCCGACGTAGAAAGCCGGGGATTTAAGCCCTTCCAGAAGCGCCATGTCGTCCAGCTTCGGGTCGTGTGTGGCAGCAACGATTGCGGTGTGTCCGTCCGGTTCCAAAGCCAGCACCATGTCGTCAGGCATCGCAGTGGAAAATTCTGTGCCGGGCACCTGCCAGCTCTTGAAATATTCTTCCCGTGGGTCGCACACTATCACATGGTAATCCAACGCGAGCGCCATCCGCGCCAGATATTGCGCGAGCTGCCCGGCTCCGATGATGAGCAGGCGCCAGCGCGGTCCATAGATTGTTTTCAGCCATACGCCGTCGAATTGCATCGTGTCATCGCGTTTCGCCGGCGCAAGCGTAGCGTGTCCGCTACCAAGCTCCATGCTGCGTGAAACAATCTCGCGGCGTTGAATACGCTCCTGCAGTTCCCGCAAAAGCGCGATCTCCGGCGCAGGTTCCAGAACCAATTGCAGCGTGCCGCCGCACGGCAATCCGAAACGCGTGGCCTCCTGCGGGGTTACGCCATACGTCACGATTTCAGGCCGTTTGTTGTTTATGCGCTTTTCGCGCACGCGCGAGATCAGGTCATCTTCAATGCAACCACCGGAAACCGAGCCTACAATGAGGCCGTCATCCCGGATCACCAGCCAGGCCCCAGGCGGGCGCGGCGCGGATCCAAAGGTCGCGACAACTGTGGCCAACATGATCCGATGGCCGACATCGCCCCATGCAATCGCGCTTTTGAGTACTTCCAGGTCTACGCTATCCATTTCAGATCTCAAGGCCGGTTAAGATGATCACAGTAACCGATCGACGCGTCTGCCTGAAGTACGGACATACGGCGTTGCACAACCTCGCTATACCTTTTTCAGGGCCGAGAGCACCTTATCCGGTGTAAAGGGTACCGAACGTAAGCGTACTCCGACCGCATCGAATACCGCATTGGAGATGGCCGAAGGCACTACCGCTGCAGCGGGCTCACCGGCGCCCCAAGGTTTTTCCTTGGGCCGGTCAATAAGCTCGACCTCGACTTCGGGCACGTCCGGAAAGGTGAGGATCGGATAACTCACCCAGTCGACGCTCGTCACGGTCGAACGGTTGAATTGCACTTCCTCGATGAGTGTGCGGCTTACTGTCTGAATTACGTTGCCCTCGATCTGATTCCTGAGGCCATCGGGGTTGATGATCTGGCCGCAGTCATGCACCACGGTGAACTTGGTTACCTGGATCTTGCCAGTCTTCCGGTCGACCTTCACATCTGCGACGACGCCCACATAAGTTCGCACTAGTTCATATTTGGTATATGAGACGCCGCGTCCGCTTGCAATATCGCTTTTGGCATTGCGCGTCTTGCGCGGCTGCCAGTCGGCGGCCTTGGCCAAGCGCTCAAGCAGCTCGGTGCCGCGCGGGTCGTTGAGATTGCGCAGACGGAACTCGAGGGGGTCGGAGCCTGCCGCATACGCCAGCTCGTCCATGAAGCTTTCATTGCCGAAGGTGTTCTGCATCCGGCCCGGTGAGCGGATCCAGGAGGGCCGGAGCGGCGTGTGGGCCAACCAGTGCACGGTTGCCCTGATGTTGGAAAAGGTATACGGGATCGCAAGCGACTGGTTGATGTTGCCGGGGAATGCGGTATCCTTGGGCAGTCCCGATAATTCGGCGGCAAGGAGGGTAACGGCAAATTGCTTCGGCTTTTCGGGGAGAAATACTTCCGACTCCCAGGCGACAACGTTCCCTTCGGAGTCAACTGCACCGCGATAATCGAGCAGTATAGGTGGTCCCTTGGGGTCCCAACCGTGCTCGTCGGCGCGCATCCACTGCACCCGCACGGGACGCCCGGTAACTTTGGCGAGTAACGCGGCATCGGCCGCCGCGTCTTCGTGGCCGTTCCTGCCGTAGCAGCCGGCGCCGTCCACATAGAGGCAGCGAATGTTTTCCGGCGGAATGCTGAACATATTGGCGAGCTGCTTTCGCAACGCGTGCGTCGCCTGCGAGGCACTCCAGCAAGTAAGCTTGTCTTCCTTCCACTCGACCACTGCGCACGACGGTCCGATCGAGCCGTGGGTGTGGATCGCGAAGTTGTAAGTGGCGTTCATTTTTTTCGTTGCCTGCTGCATCGCCTCGGCGGGGTCGCCAACACTCTGCAGCACTTCGTCGCTGTTGATTTTGGTCGAGCGCACGTAGTTCCATAGCTCGCTCTTCTCGGGCAGTCCCTCCCACGTCGACCAGTTTGCCTTCACCGCTGTTGCGGCTTTGATCGCAGCCCACTCGTTCTCCGCCACCACCGCGAGGAAATTACCCTGTCTGACCGTCTGCACGAAGCCTTTGATCCTCTTCGCCCCACTGTCGTCGTAGGACAGCAGCTCCGCGCGGATTGCTGTCGGCCGGATCACGCGCCCGTGCAGCATGCCAGACAGCTTGAAGTCCTGCATGTACGTAAATTCTCCGGTGACCTTCGCCGGAATGTCAACGCGCGGAATCGACTGGCCGACGATCTTGTACTGCCCTGGATCTTTGAGTGGCGCCTTGGCGTCGACCTTCAAATCGAAGTTCCTGCCGCCGACCAGCTCACTGTAAGGCGCCCGCTGAGTACCGGACTTGGCCGTGACCGTTCCGCTTTCGGTGGCGAGCTCGCTCGCCGGGAGATTGAAGCGCTTGGCGGCCTCGCTCACCAGCGCCGCTCGCGCAGTTGCTGCGGCTTGGCGGATCTGCATGCCAGCTACTTGAATGGTGAGGCTGCCCCAGGTAATGCCCTGATCGGGAGTGAGCAGCGTGTCGCCTTCGATGATTTTCACGTTCTGGAACGGCACGTCGAGTTCGTCGGCAACGATCTGGGTCAGCGCCGTCCTGACGCCGGTGCCGAGATCCACATGGCCTGAATAGAGAGTGACGCCGCCGCTCGCATCGATTGAGAGAAAGCCATCAACCTGGTCGAGGGCAACGCTTTTTGCGGCGGTCTGGTCCTGTGCCGCGAGACTCGGAAGCAGGCCGCTTAAGGAGAAAGTGACGACAAGCGAGCCGCCGGCTTTGAGGAATTCACGCCGGGTAACAGTTTGGGTTAGCATGGCCATTTTTCTCCTATGCCATTTCCGTCGAGCGCTTGATCGCTCGCACGATGCGTACATGCGTGCCGCAACGGCACAGGTTGCCCGCGAGCGCCCGCTTGATTTCGTTTTCGCTCGGGTGTTTATTGGTCTTGAGAAAAGCCGCGGCCTGCATGATCATGCCATTGATACAGTAGCCGCACTGTACTGCCTGTTCTTCGATGAAAGCCTTTTGCAGCGGGTGTGGATGGTCCGCTGTCCCGAGGCCTTCAAGGGTAACGATTTTCTTGCCGACGGCCTGTGCACTGGGATAGAGACAGGAGCGCACCGCGATGCCGTTGACGTGCACCGTGCAGGCGCCGCACTGGCCGAGACCGCAGCCAAAACGCGGGCCGTGCAGACCGAGATCGTCGCGCAGCGCATACAGGAGCGGCATTTGCGGATCATCAACGGTGATTGTGGTGCGCTTCCCGTTCACGTCGAGCGTGAGTTGATTTTCCATGGCGGCCTCCTCTTTAATTGCGTTTTCATCTTAGCTCTTCCGGATACTTGTGCCAAGTTGATTGGCGCCCACGATCCATTGTGACTCAGGAAGCCTTGCAACTGTTAGACGTCGTAAGGCTGTGAAAAGATTTAAGTCTTCTCGAGCTGGCTGCCGATAGGTAACTGATGGATGCGCTTGCCGGTAGCCATATAGAGTGCGTTGACCACTGCCGGGGCTACGGGTGGCACTCCGGGTTCACCTACACCTGTTGGCTTTTCCTTCGAGGGAACAATGTGCACCTCGATAATCGGCATCTCTGCGATGCGCAGCACGCGGTAGTCCTGAAAATTGGATTGATCGACTTTTCCCTCGGTCAAGGTAATTGCACCGTACAGCGCGGCTGTCAATCCATAACCAATTCCGCCTTCCATTTGCGCCCGAATAATATCGGGATTAACAGCAATACCGCAATCCACCGCGCAAACGACTCGATCGACATGAAAACTGCCGTCTTGCTTCACGGTCACTTCCGCAACCTGCGCGACGAAGGAATTAAAAGACTCATGCACAGCGACTCCGCGGCCGCGCTTCTCGCCCTCCGCGCCGGGGGCCAGCGGAGAATTCCACTGCGCTTTCTCTGCGACAAGCTCAAGGACTCCGGCATGACGCGGGTGATTTGCTAACAGCGACATGCGAAATGCGACCGGGTCCGTCCCGGCCAATTGCGCCACTTCGTCAATAAATGTTTCGGTTACGAAGGCGTTGTGGCTGGAACCCACGGAACGCCACCACTGCACCGGCACCCCCAATTGAGGCGAATGCAGGTCTACCATCAGGTTGGGAATTTCGTATGGCAGGTTTGCCCCTCCTTCTATCGAAGTGGGATCAACGCCATTCTTGACCATCCTGCCCAAAGGCGTTCCCGCGAGGATCGACTGGCCGACGATGCGATGTGTCCATGCCACGAGACTGCCGCTTGCGTCGAGACCCGCTTTTATCTCATGATAGAACATGGGCCTATAATAGCCCGCTCGAGTGTCATCTTCCCGGGTCCATACCAACTTCACCGGCGCGCGGCCTTTTATGGCCTTGGCGATTTGCGCCGCTTCCACCAGATAGTCCGAGTACGGATTTGCGCGGCGTCCAAAGCTGCCGCCCGCGTAAAGCATATGCAGTTTTACTTGTTCCGGCTTCAATCCCAACACTCTGGCCAATGAAATTTGGTCGACAGTCTGGAATTGCTCGCCGTTCCAAATTTCGCAGCCGTTCCTGCTAAGCCGCACGACGCAGTCCATTGGCTCCATTGCGGCGTGGGCGAGATAGGGAAGTTCAAACGCGGACTCAAGCTTTTTCGCGGCTCCCGCGAACGCTGCGCCGGGATCGCCGTCCTTGCGCACCACCTGCCCGGGTTGTTTTGCAAGCTCCCGGTATTGTGAGAAGATCTCCGCGGATCCAAGTTTGAACGCGGCAGATTCGTCCCACTCCACCAATAAGGCGTCGCGGCCTTGTTTGGCGGACCAAAAATCCGTTGCGAGGACTGCTACGCCGCTGGGAACCTCCACCACCGTCACAACTCCCTTGATTGCCTTGGACTTGGACGCGTCGAAGGACTCGACCTTTCCGCCAAAGCGCGGCGCATGCGCGACTACGGCGGTGAGCAAGCCGGGTAGCCGCACGTCCTGTGTAAAGACGGCGAGTCCAGTCGTTTTGTCGTGTGAATCCTTGCGCGGCACGCGCTTGCCGATAAAAACAAAATCATCGGGATCTTTAAGTTTGACCTCCGCGGGCACCGGCAACCCGGCCGCCCTTTCGGCAAGCTGCCCAAATGTCGCCTTGCGGCCGGATTGCTGATGCGCGACTTCGCCTTCTCGCACCGTGATGGAATCCGGCGTAACCTTCCAACCTTGAGCAGCAGCCGTCACCAGCATGGCTCGGGCCGTTGCACCTGCACGTCGCATCTGGTCGAAAGAATTGGCGATCGCGCTGCTGCCGCCGGTTCCCTGCATCGGGCCCCACAGTAGGTTGTTATAAAGCTTGACGTCAGCGGGCGCGCCTTCAACGCGAATTTGGGACCAAGATGCGTCCAGTTCATCCGCCACCAGTGTCGCGAGGCCCGTGTAAGTACCCTGCCCCATTTCCAAATGTTTGGCGACAACGGTGACCGTGTTGTCATTAGCAATGCGAACGAAGGCGTTCGGCTTGAAATCTGATTCCAACATCATGTTGTTACCGGTTTTGCCCGGGCCGCCTTGGGCCATCGCGCGCGGCAAGTAGAAGGCCAGAGTCAATCCAGCACCAGCCTTAAGGAAATTTCTGCGGCTATCGTTAATGATTTGCGTCCCGTTCATGGTTTCGATCCTCAAGCCAGCGTCTTGGCCGCGTCATGGATAGCGGCGCGAATGCGCACATAAGTCGCGCACCGGCAGATATTCCCGCCCATCGCAGCATCGATATCCGCGTCGCTGGGATTGTTATTGCTAGCCAAAAGCGCAGCCGCGCTCATAATTTGGCCCGATTGGCAATAGCCGCATTGAACAACGTCCAGCCGTTGCCAAGCAGCCTGAACCGCCTTGCCGGCCTTGCTTTTCAAGCCCTCAATCGTGATGATCTGCTTGTCCGCGACCGCCGAGATCGGCGTAACACATGATCGAACCGGCACGCTGTTCAAATGGACTGTGCAGGCACCGCACAGGGCAATGCCGCAACCGTATTTGGTGCCGGTCAGATTCAGTTGATCGCGCAATACCCAGAGCAACGGGGTGTTTGGGTCCGCGGAAACGGTTCGCCGCTTTCCGTTGACCATTAAGGACGTCATGTTGTTTTCCTTTCCAAATGGATCTAATCGTTTCGAGGCCTTGGCCCAGGCGGTTCGCCAGGCATCGGCCGTGACCCGGCATTTTCAATCCGAACAAGTGGATCAAAAATCTGCAAATTACATTTTAGGGCGCTCCGCACTTTTTTGCCAGATCGCAATCTTATTTTGCTAGGGAAAGTTACAGCAATATTTCAGCAGCGTTGCGCAACATTGATTGCGTCCGGGTTGTGGGGGGCGGGTGGCCTGTTTTTCGGCGCCATGCTCTACAAATTTGCCTCTGACGCCTTGCCATTTTTGGGTTGTGCAGGAAAGCCATTGGCGCGTAATCTCTCACCAGGAGAAATCTCATGAGTACAACTGAACAGGGCGGGTATCAAAACGGAGGCATTACACCGAAATCGTTATGAGCCGAAAAAGGAGCAGTTAACTGGACGCGAGACGCCTTGGCGCCGATGAGGTGGCCGTCTCAAAAAATCCCAGTGCAATGAAAAAGTGCTCGAACAGCTTTAAATTCATACTCAACACCGTGGCCGAATCGCACAATCTTGATGCCTATCTTGAGTTGCTCAAGCGCGACGGCACCATGTGCCTGATCGGCGCGCCTGCGCATCCGCAGCCGTCAGCAAGTATCGGAAATTTCCTTACCCGGCGTCGGCAGTTGGCCGGTTCGCTTATTGGAGGAATCCGCTAGACGCAGGAGATGCTTGACTTCTGTGCCGAGCAGGACATCATTTCGGACGTCGAAATCATCCCAATGCAGAAAACAACAAAGCCTATGAACGCATGCTCAGAAGCGACGTTAAGTACCGTTTTGTCATCGATATCGCGACGCTGAGGCAGTAGGCTCGCACCACGGTGTCACAAATTATTTTTTGATCGGGTTCGAGGAGGTCGGGGCTGCGGGTTTTTGAACGACATGTTTGCATACAATCCGACTTGAAGCGCACTTGTGCGGCAAGCGCGGGTTTCGTTAGTCCTTGCTCGTAGTCTTGCGGATCTCCTTTTCGTCCGACCAATCGAGCAGCCCGTCCTGTATGTTCCATAGCTGCAGATTAAACTTGTAAAAGACGTCCTTGACGTCCTTTGTTTGCTTCACAATCGAGATGATGTTCCCTTCCATGCGATACTGGGCGGCGACCATCCGGCCTTTTTCCGCGGCGTGCTCCGGGTCATACAGATCGCTCTGCTGCCGCTGCAATTCCTGAACCTGCTGTCTCATGTCCGCTTCGTCCACGGCGAAGCGAACCTTGCCGCTCTTTTGCAGCTCGGCGCGGATAGAGTCAGTGATCGCACGGGTGTCGATATATTCGCTGGTCTTGTTCTTCACCTCTTGCACCGTAACGATAGGCAGGTTGCCGCTAGCGATGGCGGAGGATTGCAGCATGGAGCGCGTCATGGACTCGGCGATCATCTGCAGGTCAGTCGAGCCAAATTGGTTGGTGACTGTTTCCACGCTTGTCGATTCCCCATAACGGGTCACCGGGCTGGCGCAGCCGGCGGCGAACGCAACCGCAGTCGCAAGCGATACAAGCGCAAGGCGGCGGCTAAATTTGAAATCCATCATTACTCTCCTTTCAGAAATCAGGCCCGTCGTGAAAGGCCATCCATCCCCCCCTTTAGATCCCCGGTACTCGCAATTACTCCTCTCCCATCAAAATCAGGCGGAAATCGACCGCTTTGTTTGTGGGAGCTACTGCGCTGACTACCTGGTTGCTGTTCTCGTACATGAGGAGCGGCTTCCAGGCTTCTTCATCCCAAGCGCGCATGCCTTCCTGGTCAATCCAGCGGAATTTGTAGGCAACGCGCCTAACATGCGAGCTGTCGTTATTTAAAGTGACGTCGACCTTAAGCAAATCGCCGGTCATCGTGCAGCGCATCTCAATCGGTTCGATGGTGGTGCGCTTGCCCTCAGTCAAAACTTTCAGCTTGTCCAGATCTTCCATTGAACTGACTTTGGCATCACCGATCGGACAACCGAACGCAAAACCGGGCTTTTCAAAACCTTTCTTGGTAGCGCAGCCGGCAAGCAACGCGGCTGCGGCCAGCATAACGATAATAGAAGTTCGGTTCATTTTGGGCCCTCCATGGTATGGGTTTGCTGTTCCAACGTTCCTGGCGCGCTCTCCGTTGACGGCGGGGCTGGGCTCCCTGCCGCATTCGGTTGCCAGCCACCCGTAGGGACCACTTCGGGGGGCTGCGCAAAGAGCTGGCGCCGCAATATGCGTAAGTCTACCACGGCGTAGCGGCCGGAGATGTTAACTTGCACGCTGCGCAGCCCTTCCGGAGTTGGCAGCGTCACGGTATGCAATCCGGGGCTGAGCCTTCCGCGAGCAATGGCGATTTCCGACGGAAGCGTACGCCAAGTCCGCTCATCAGCTGATTCGGTAGCCACCGAGCCGAGCATCACTGCGAGCGCAGCTATTATCAATGCCGCGTTGTCCTTTTTCTGCCCCTGGTGTTGCAGCGGATATTGCGCCAGTGCTTTGGCGGTTGAGCGGATTGAAGCGCGCAAGATGATACCGGGCATGTCATCCTTAAGCGCGCGGCGCGCCATGAGGTCTATGCTCGTTATTGGTGCCACGGTCAGCGCCTGCCTATCATCCACTCTAAGCTCGCTGGGCAGGAATGGCGTTGAAGTTGACACCATTACCGGGAAGGAAACCGGCACAACAATCAGTGTGCCGTTCACCGGGACCGGCAACCGGAATTGTCGCGAGATCAGAGCGGGCGCGGTGCCCGACCCGATCACGAATAACACGTCGGTAAGTCCGTCATCGGATGCACTTACGCGCTGGTCCAGGCCGCGCAGCGCCTCCTCCAGCAGCGGCTGGTTGGGCTGCAGTTCGTTCGCGAGACGGTAACCGGGCGCGGCCAGGCTCGGTTCGCCAAGTGACTCGTAGACGAAGCCCGCGAGATAATGTGAGAGTGCGCTCTGGTAGCTGTTCTTGAGGGCATTCACTGCAGGGTTATCGATAGTTTCGACCGGATAGCCGTTAAGTTCCGTGAAGCTTGTTTGCGCGCCCCGATTCAAGGCTTCTTGCTCAACAGCGATGACTTCCTTGCTGCGCAGATCTGCGATCACGGCTTCGAGCTCGTGCGTTTGCTTAATCGCCACGCGTGCATCGTCGAAGTCGTCCATGGCCAGGAAATTGAGCGCGATATATGTGAGAAGCATCACTTTTTCGTAGTCGTGGCCTTCGTATGGCCGCACCTTATCGTTGATCAGATAGCTCGCGACGTCCGGGAGCAGCTTATAAGGGCTGGTTTGTGCGGTGTATTCCCAGGCCTGCACGTATGCGTTCGCCGCCATCCAGGATTTTTGGCTGTCCGCATAGCGATCGCCAAGGCGCTGCAGCATGCCAAGCTCTAAGTAGTACAGCAGATCCTTGTCGGAGCCGCGGTTGTTTGAGTCCAGAACTTTGATCGCATCGTCAACTTTGCCGCTGGACGTCTGGTCCAGGGTATCCCGCATCTCGGTATCGTAGCTGCGGAATGCGGCGCAGCCCGAAAGGCAGACGGCCACGAAGACAACTAGCGCACAGCGCCATCCGCCCGCACCATGGCGGGACACTGACCACTGAAAGGCACGGGGATGTTCTGTCAACTTAGGGAAAAGGCACCAAGCTGTTTCGTCAAATTAAGACTCATCGGAAACTCAAGGAGTTCAGGGTAGCACTTTTCCGCACAACTCTAAATTCCGGTAGCGAACTTGTCACATGCGGTAAATGATAACCCCGCAGACACTTCGTTCTATTGTGCTGGATCGGCCCAAGAAAAACCCCACCGCAGTGGGGTTTTTCAAGTAGTAGAATGGGTTAGACTCAATAACCTCTGCCATTTGGAACCTTTTACCTTTGGGTACGGTCCCTGAAGTCCACGCGGCGGTCCATGCGGTCGGCGTGCAGATCCCGTACGTCATTCCTGCGTTCGGCTCGGTCGCCATGCAGGTCGCTCCTATCCTGCCGAATGTCCTTGTTATCGCTGCGCAAGTCTTTTCGCTCCTGTACCGCACCCGCTTTATTTCCATCTTTGCGATCTTCAGCCAATGCGCGGCGGTCTTGTCCGCGGTCCCGACGCTCAGCGCCCAATTCACGCCGGTCCTCGCGCACATCACGGGTGTCGTGTCCTATATCACGCCTGTCATGCCGAATCTCTTTTGTATCCTGCCTGACGTCGCTATCAGCAGCGCAAACAGCCGGCAGCGTGGCCACGGCAAACACCACGCCCAATACTACTGTCGTTTGCTTCCACATTTTCCAATTCTCCTTGAGTGAGTTTTAACGTATGAAAACCTGAACTTCCCGCAAAAATGGGAGCAAAAGACATGCCATGGAGTAGCCCGGGGACAGTGGCCCGTTTCGCCTTGCGGGAAAACGCTTACACGGCAATAATTCGCTTAAACAGCCTTTTTTTGTCATCATCTGCCGTCGACGAGAACCCCAATATCCGCCGGACTAAACAAATTTGGGGGAAACCGATTTACAGTGCAGGCATGATCAAGAAATTCCTAAACAAGGAATCAGCGCTGATTCCCGCCCTCACGACCGGTGGATTGTTCCTTCTCTTCGGAAACAGCTGGCTTAGTGATCTATCAAACTTCGTGCGGGATGGAATTTTGATCGTTTGGCTGTTTTGCGTGATCGTATGGGGAGCGATTAGCGTGGTACGACACGCCGACGGCCTCGCGATCAATCTGGGCGAACCGTACGGCACCTTGATCCTCACATTCTCGGTCGCCAGTCTTGAGATCATGGCGGTGGCCGTGGTCATGCTTACCGGCCTCGAAAATCCCACGCTCGCGCGCGACACTATGTTCTCTGTCGTCATGATCGCGCTGAACGGTCTGATCGGTCTTGGCCTGCTGCTCGGCGGTTGGCGGTATCGGGAGCAAGGTTACAACCTGCGCGGGGTGAACGCATATCTCGGCGTTATCATTTCACTCGCCATCTTCGGCTTGGTAGTCCCGAACTTCACGACATCCACCGCAGGCCCCACGTTCTCGTCCCACCAGGAAGGATTTCTGATTGCGATGTGCACCGGCTTATATGCAGTTTTTCTCGCAATCCAAACAACTCGTCATCGTGAATATTTCCTCGCACCCCAAATAAATGGCGGTGCGGGCCTTCGAGCGCCCGATAGGGCCGGCGACCGCTCCTATCCGCGTTCGACTACTTACCACACGGGACTATTGTTGTGCTACCTGGCCTTGGTCATTTACCTGGTCGAAAATCTTGCGGTACTGTTGAATTACGGTCTTGACGTGCTCGCAGCCCCGCCGGCGCTAGGCGCGCTGCTGGTCGCCGTGTTGGTGCTCTCTCCTGAGGGGCTCGGCGCCATCCAAGCGGCCCTTCAGAATGATCTCCAGCGCACGGTGAACATTTTGCTCGGCTCGGTGCTCGCGACCCTTGCCTTGACCATACCCTCGGTACTGATCATCGGCCTGATTAAAGGCACAAACGTCATACTGGGCCTTGCAGGCGTCGACCAAGTAATGCTGCTGCTCACCCTGCTGGTCAGTACCGTTACGTTCGCGAGCGGGCGCACCAATGTCCTGCAAGGCGCAGTCCACCTGATGCTTTTTCTCGCCTACTTCATGCTGATTTTCTGGAAGTAGGCTGCTGCCAGATCGGCGCGACATTGCGCGCGGTCATTGTTGTCATGTGAGTAAATATAGTGGCGTTGCTTGAGTGCAAGGAAAAAAGTAGAAATTAACGCGAACATTAGTAAAAGCGGAAAATCGGCAACAAGTTAATGCCGCTATTATGAGCAGCATAGGAAATCCATGCTAAGCACAATGAAAAGTCTTAAATCTTCTTCTCTGCTAACGATACCGGGAAAATCATGTCTCCATTAATTGAAACCGCCATTTATCTTTCCGCGGCAGTGATAGCCGTACCGCTTTTCAGAAAGCTGCGTTTTGGAGCAGTGCTGGGATACCTCGCGGCGGGGATCGTCATCGGACCACATGTGCTCGGTCTTGTGAGCAACGTGGACAGCATACTGCATTTCTCTGAGCTCGGCGTGGTGCTGCTTCTGTTCATCATCGGTTTGGAATTACAGCCCTCCCGCCTTTGGGTACTGCGCAAAACGGTGTTCGGCCTGGGTTCGGCGCAGGTTGCTGTCACAGCCGCGTTGCTGGGCCTGATTGTTTATAGCCTGGGCCTCACTCCTGAGAGTGCTTTGATTGCCGGTCTCGGGCTTTCGCTCTCTTCCACGGCCTTTGTACTTCAGATTCTGGCTGAAAAAAATCAGTTGACGACGCGCTACGGCAGAACCTCGTTTGCAATTTTGCTGTTTCAAGACCTGGCCGTTATCCCAATGCTGGCCCTGATCCCGCTGCTCGCGGCCAAAGGCATCACTTCCGGCCAGACGAGCCCCGGCTATGCAGCGATAAGGGCGCTGGCTGTGGTCGCGGCAGTAATAATCGGCGGGCGCTACCTGTTACGTCCGGTGTTCAGGGCCATTGCGGAGAGCCGCATTCAGGAGGTCTTTACCGCCGCGGCGCTATTGGTCGTGATCGGCACGTCGCTGTTGATGGAACTTGCCGGCTTGTCGATGTCGCTTGGAGCCTTCATCGCGGGCGTATTGCTCGCAGACTCGGAATACCGACATGAGCTCGAAGCCAACATCGAACCTTTCAAAGGCTTGTTGTTGGGTTTGTTCTTCATTGCTGTGGGCATGTCTGCCAATCTCGACCTCGTGGCTTCCCGGCCATTTGCCGTACTGGCGGCGGTCGTCGTTATGATGGCAATTAAGGCAGCGGCGGTATTTGCCATCGGGAGAATATCGGGGTGCTCAAACACTTCGGCACGCAATCTTGCCGTATCGCTCTCCCAAGGCGGCGAATTCGCATTCGTGCTTTTTGGCCTCGCCGCCACTCTCCAAATTATGGACCCGACCCTAGCCGACATGCTTATTGTTGTAGTTACACTATCTATGGCCCTCACTCCCGCTTTGTTTTCGCTCAACGCAGCCGCTGAAAAGCGTTGGCTGAAATCAAGCAAACCAGCGGATTTCGACAACATAGATGCGGGAGAAAACCGGGTGATCATCGCCGGATTCGGCCGTGTCGGCCAGATCGTCGGTCGTATTCTGCGCTTAAGAAAAATCCGCTTTACTGCCCTGGAATTGAGCCAGGAGCAGCTGGACGTCGTGCGACGATTCGGCAATAAAGTTTATTACGGCGACGCATCGCGCCTGGAGCTGCTGCGCGCCGCCAAAGCGGACAAGGCGGAAATCTTTGTCCTGGCGATCGACGATGTGGCCTCCTCCCTCAAAACCGCTGCGACCGTAAAAAAGCATTTTCCCAATCTGGCGATTTATGCGCGCGCCCGCAACCGTTTTCATGCGTACCAGCTGATGGATATAGGCGTAGATGGAATGATACGCGAGACGCTTTTGTCTTCGCTAGAACTGTCAAGACAAGTATTGCGCGGATTGGGCATTGACGAGGAGAAGGCCCACGGCACCATAGAAATGTTTAAGGGCCACGATGAAAAAACGCTCCTCGCGCAGCACGCGGTTTACCACGATGAGACTAAGCTCATACAAAGTACGAAAGAGGCCGCGCGCGAGTTGCAGGGAATATTCGAGGCTGATCTTTCGTCTGAAAATGATTCGGGCAACTCGGTCGCGCCTGTTCCATCGCGTTAATTGGTTCCCGTTATAACCAGTCCTAGGCGGATTCCGAGAGACCGAAGCGGCGTTCGTTATGCCGTTTTCGCCTCACCAGTTGCTATTTGCGCCTGCGGCCGCAGGCGCACGAGGTCCTCTTCTGTCAGCGTTTCCTTTTGCAACAATTCGCGCGCTCCACGTTCCAGCAGCTGGCGTTGATGCGTAAGTATGCCGAGCGCCTTGTCAAACGCCGCACCCACGAGCGTGCGCACAGCGTGGTCGATTTCGCGCGCAGTCTCCTCGCTGTATTCGCGCATCGGCGCCGGCGCGCCGGGCACCGGCAGGAACTGCGAGCGCTCAGCTTCGTAGGCGACATGACCAAGGTTATTATCCATCCCAAAGCGCATTACCATGTTGCGCGCGATGTCCGTAATCTTTGCAAGATCATCGGCGGCGCCGGTCGAGATTTCCCCGAAGATGAGTTGCTCCGCGGCGCGGCCGCCGAGCAGCACTGCCATCTTGTTTTCCAGCTCCTCGCGCGTCATGAGGAAGCGGTCCTCAGTGGGGCGCTGAATGGTGTATCCGAGCGCACCGATGCCGCGCGGGATAATCGAGACCTTGTGCACCGGATCTGTCCCAGGCAACGACATCGCCACCAACGCGTGCCCCATCTCATGGTGCGCAACGACCATCCGCTCGTGCGGGTTGAGCAGGCGGTTTTTCTTTTCGAGGCCTGCAACGATACGCTCCACCGCATTGGTAAAGTCATCCATGGTCACCGCAGTTGCCCTGCGGCGCGTGGCAAGTAGCGCCGCTTCGTTAACAAGATTCGCGAGGTCGGCGCCTGAGAATCCAGGCGTAAGCGCCGCGATTTTCTCTGGGTCCACTTCCGGTCCAAGCTGTATTTTTTTTAAATGCACAGATAGAATCGCCACGCGACCCTTCTTGTCCGGACGATCCACCAGCACCTGGCGATCGAAACGTCCAGCGCGAAGCAGTGCCGGGTCGAGGATCTCGGGACGATTGGTTGCGGCAAGCAGTACCACTCCGCTGCTGGGGTCAAAGCCGTCCATTTCGGAAAGCAGCTGATTGAGCGTCTGTTCCTTTTCGTCGTGACCCCCCATCGGATAGGCGCTGCGGGCGCGCCCAAGCGCATCGAGTTCGTCGATGAAGATAATCGCCGGCGCTCTGGCGCGCGCCTGCTCGAAGAGATCGCGCACCCGCGCCGCGCCGACTCCGACGAACATCTCCACGAACTCGGAGCCGTTTATGGAGAAAAACGGCACGTTCGCCTCGCCGGCAACTGCCCGGGCAAGCAACGTTTTCCCCGTGCCGGGCGGACCGACGAGCAGAACACCCTTGGGGATGCGCGCGCCGAGACGCCCGTATTCTTGCGGGTTTTTAAGAAACTCGATAACTTCGTGCAGCTCCTCTTTCGCTTCGTCTACGCCGGCAACATCGTCAAACGTTACGCCGGTCTGTTTTTCCATGTAGACTTTGGCCTTGCTTTTGCCGATTTCAAGGAAGCCGCCGGCTCCACCGGTCATCCGCCGCATGAGGAAGCCCCATAGGGCAAAAAAGATAACTGCCGGCACAACCCACGAGAGCAGGGTCGAGAACCATTTATTTTCGTATTTGCCCGCGAAGGGAACCTTGGCTGTTTCAAGTTCGCCCACCAGCGCAGGATCATTTACGCGCGCGACGACAAAATGACCCGCTTTCCCGCCGGCGTGCTCTAATTGCTGGAGCCGCTCTTTTGGCAGCACGCCTTCCAGCCCCTGGGTCTTGAACGTGCCCGTAATCACGTCCTCGCCGATCACAACCTTCTCGATATTGCCACTCTTCAGCAAGGTCTTGAACTCGCTATAGGAAAGGTTCTCTACATGCGCGCCAAAGAATGCCTCCTGCATCCACAGAATGAGCAGGAATACGACGATGAAATACCAGATCGAGAATTGTTGATGCTTTATCTCCACAGCTATCCTCTCCGTCCGTCCCTACCACCAATCTTAATTTGAACGCGTTACGCAGCGGAGTCAAATTTTTCTATGGGGCACAGATAGCCGGAAGTGATATTTGAATTGCTTGAGGATAACTGCGACCAAATTCCAAATGCATCCGCGACCTAGCGCGAA